>CAYJDZ010000296.1:0-1501 GCA_964368955.1 uncultured Mariniplasma sp. | reverse complement strand
AAGAAAGATAGAGATATCAGAATTTTTGAAATTAGCAAAAACGAAGAATTAACTAAAGCTGATAAAAAAACAAGAATTCACAAGGTTAAACATACAACCCACGTAACGATTTTAGAATTAAAGAAAGAATTACCAGGGTTAAAAGAAAAATACTTAAAATCTAAGAAAGAAGCAAGAGTTCAAATTAAAAAGGAAATTGCTGAAGTTAAGGCAGAAGAAAAAGTAATTTTTAATGAACTTAAAGCTGATCTAGCAAAGAAAAAACATAATCTAGATAAAGTTACTAAAGGTAGTGCTTCATATGATGATAGTTTAAAGAAATATGAAGAATCTAAAGAAAACTACCACAATAGTAGAGAAATGTATAAACGTCGTTTTAATGTGACTAAAAAAGAAGCATATGAACGCGCGATTACAATTATGAATGAAGTAGGAATTCCAGAACCAGAAAAACGTTTTACTCAATATCCTTTCCAATTTTCAGGTGGGATGAGACAACGTATTGTTATAGCAATTGCTCTAACTGCTGGTCCTGAGTTATTAATATGTGATGAGCCTACAACAGCACTAGATGTTACAATTCAACAACAAATCCTAGATTTAATTAAAAAGATTAAAGTTGAACGTGGCCTATCTGTTATCTTTATTACCCATGATTTAGGTGTCGTTGCGAATATGGCGGATAGACTTGCTGTTATGTATGCAGGTAAAATTGTAGAATATGGAACTTCAAGTGATATATTCTATGATCCAAAACATCCATACACTTGGGCTTTATTATCAAGTGTTCCTGACTTAGAAACAAAAGAAAAACTACTATCTATTCCTGGAACACCTCCAGATATGCTTTATCCACCAAAAGGTGACGCATTTGCAGAAAGAAATCAATTTGCATTAAGAATCGATTTTGAAGAAGAACCACCTTTCTTTAAAATTAGTGACACACACTATGCTGCCACTTGGTTGTTACATAAAGATGCACCGAAAATTGACATGCCTAAAATACTTAGTGATAGAATTGAGACATATAAGGCAGATGCAAAAAAACGAGATGCAGCTCAGGCAAAAAAAGTTAAAAGTGCAGGTGATAAAAAGTGAGTGAAAAAAGAGAAGAAATCTTAAGAGTCGAGGGCCTAAAACAACATTTTAGATTAGGAACTGGACGTAATAAAATGTATAATAAAGCCGTAGATGGAGTTTCATTTACGATTTATAAAGGCGAAGTTTTCTCATTAGTAGGCGAGTCTGGATGCGGTAAAACGACAACCGGTAGAACCATTATCAAACTATATAATTCAAGCGGTGGCGAAGTATATTTCCATGGCACAAGAATTGTGAGTGATGTTAAGGCTGCTAAAATAACACATAAAGAAAATATGAGCAAAGCTAAAGAAGCAAAAGAAGCTGAACTTGTTAAATTAGAAAAATCATTAAATGAACAAGTTATTAATAAAGAATTACATGACGACACACTTAATGAAATAAATAATCAATATGAGAA
>CAYJDZ010000295.1:0-1504 GCA_964368955.1 uncultured Mariniplasma sp. | reverse complement strand
AGTGTAGATTTCCCACTTCCTGATTCACCGGTTACTGCGACAAACTCGCCTAGTTCAAATTCTAGGCTAATATTTTTCATCCCAACTGATACGGTCTCTTCGGAACGATAATATTTTGATACTTGATCTAGCTTAATCATTGCCATTTGCATTCACCTCTTTGATTACATTTAATAATTGATCTGCCTGATCAATTATAAATGCTGCTTTATGTTTTATTAAAACTTCTTTTGATCTAAATCCCCAAGTTACACCAACACTCTTTATATTTGCATTTGTTGCTGTAATCATATCAACATCTGAATCACCGATAAACAAAACTTCATCTGGTTTTAAATTCATTTGATCTAATGTCATAAATATCATATCTGGTGCTGGTTTAATAGGTATACCTTTTATTTCACCCATGGATACCTCAAAAAAGCCACCAAACACATTTTTATTTAATTCTTCGACTAGATATCTATGTTTATTTGAAACCACAGCAAGTTGATAATTTTGCTCTTTCAAAGTTTTAAGAAGATCAAGGATGCCTGGATAAGGTCCAGTTTTGTTATTTGAGTTTTGATCATAATGCTTTTGATAGATTTCATATATCTTATGGATATCTTTAGTAGAAGTATTCGCAGGAACGACATCTTCTATCAAATTAATCGCACCTCTACCTACTCCATCTTTAACTTCTTGCAATGTTTTAAGAGGAAGATTACATATTTTCATTGCGTAATTAACACTGTCCATTATATCTTCTATTGTGTTTAATATGGTTCCATCCATATCAAATATAATTCCTTTTATCATGTTTATCTCCATTATTCTTTTTTTATTGTTTTTTTGCAGAAATCTAGAATCAAATTTTTATAACTTAGCAATAGAATTCACTATTTCATTATACATGAAATCTTTTTAAAATGAAAATAAAAAGGGCAAACAACAGAGAGTTGCTTATTGCCCTTATCGGCTTTAGTATGGACATCCCCCTCCACTAATCATAGTAGCACAGATACCACACTAACACACCGTTTCTACAAGACATTTTGCTTGTCCATCTACACTATATATCAAATATTCGATATTGAGTAGGGCGTATACGGCCGATTTGAATATTTTGTTTACTTTTTCTTTACATTTTTACGCTTTTGAGGTAATATATATGCGCTGGGGATGTTCTGGATTCGTCACGGCATGGATTAACATATAAGCATGCCATGGTTGCTCATGTAAAAAAGCCGAGGTTATTTAATAACCGGAAACCAAAATTTTTCTTACGCTGCCTAAGAATAGGTGCGAACCAACTATGAATTTACTTACGGTTCATACACGGTACACTTCAGTAAGTTATATTTGTCAAATTTCCTAGTTTGATAAACGAATCACATAGGATATGATGTTTAACTTTTGTTTGTTTAGTTATTCATAAGAAAACATAAATAAAATAAGCATGTAGAAAGTATGTTGAAAAGTGTTTTGCACAGGGGTTCAATTCCCCTCATCTCCACCATCT
>CAYJDZ010000294.1:0-1524 GCA_964368955.1 uncultured Mariniplasma sp. | reverse complement strand
TTTTTTATTTCTAATTTTGCCATATTGACCTCCTTAAATTACCATTTCTATTATATACTATATGGCAATTTTTATCTAATTATACGCTAAATTATAAAACGAGTATTGGTAAACGTTTTCAATTGAAAACGTCATGTAAATTTACATCTTGTTTCAATCATTGTGCTATAATTTATATATAGATGTCGATCCTTTTTCTATATTGACACTATAACTAAAGTATTTTTCTCCCAAAATACTACGTTAACCTAACGTTTGATGATATTTGGACTGCCATCCGTGAATATCATCATAAAAGGTTATTTTTTTAAAAAATGTGGACTTTAATTTTAAAGTCCTTTTTATTACCCCATTTTATCGTTATATCGTGGACATTTTTAGTCCTTCGTGATATCATAAAATAAGACTTATAACAATACAAAACTAAGGTCAAGAAGGTGTCAAATCATGTTAGATAAATCTAAAATCAAACTCTCACTATTAACCATTGCCGTTGGAACAATACTACTTTTTGATATAGGTACCATTATATCAAATCTCTACATTGCCCCTATCCTAGAAGGATATGGTCTACCAGATATATTTATTTATTTAAAAACGCTTATTTTCTTATTTATATTCATAGTTTTGTTATTATGGCAAAATAAAGAGCATTTTAATATATCTAAGTCAAGTCTAAGAGTTATGGTCTATTTAGGATTCTTTACTATCGTTGCTTACTTCTTTAGCTTGTTCATGTATAAATATGTTTTACTCCTAGATACTGCCAGTATTATTAGAAACAATATTTTATATGGAAATCCTAACTTAGTTTTTGACTTTTCAGCCATTAACTACAAGACTCTAACTTATATAACAACTATCTTTGGCGGCTTTAATTCAGAAATCATTCTCTTCGTAGAAGCCCTACTCTTCCAATTCTTAGTTATGAAGACAAAGTCTTATGAAGTCAAAGAAGAAAAAACCCATCTTTATGACTTGTTCTTATATGATGTTTATGTATTTATCCTTTTTTCAATCCTTACACTTACCGCATTTTTATCCATCAATATATTTACCTTTAGATATGATAGTCTAGGATCACTTGAAATGGGTATCTCGATATTTGCTTTAATCTTAGTTGTTTCAGGCATTATGCCTTCATATTATCTTTATAAGGCAAGAAGCGAAGCAGTTTCGAAATCCTTTTTCAAAGGAACTTACAAGTTATTACTTATTCTGGTGACCCTTTCATTTCTAGCCTTTATTGGACTCTTCATTCTAAACTTTATCTTTATTGAATTAAATAGAGGAAGCTATCGAATCATCACATCCGGATTAAGTATTATTTTAAGCTTTGTCTTAATGTTGAAAATATATTTAAAAATGAGCTTAGATAACAAGTAAATAAACAATGAAGCTTTGTCAATTGACAAGGCTTTTTTTAAGTAAAAAAAATGCCTTGAGCAAAAGCTCAAAGCATCTCTTATATAATTTTTTTTATTTGTTCAATGTGATACTTATAATATAGACTTGGACTATAGG
>CAYJDZ010000293.1:0-1525 GCA_964368955.1 uncultured Mariniplasma sp. | reverse complement strand
TATATTTAAGTATACTAGAAATATGACCCATAATTAAGTATTATGTCCTTATTTTTATCTTTTGATAAAATATTTCAAAAAAAAGGAGACAGCGTCTCCTTTTATATTGATATAACTTATATCCAACCTCTTAATTTAACTGCTTCAGCAACTCTTAAGATTGCAATCGTGTATGCAGCATCTCTCATGAATAACTCTTTTTTACACGATAGTTTATAGACTGCATGAAAAGCATCAGTCATTTTAGCATCTAGTTTAGTGATAACTTCATCTAGTGGCCAATAATAGTTCATGTTGCATTGAACTTGTTCAAAATAACTACACGTTACTCCACCAGCGTTGCATAAAAAGTCCGGAATAACAAAAATATTTCTCTTCTTTATAACCGCGTCAGCTTCAGGAGTTGTTGGACCATTTGCGCCTTCAGCAATCATTTTAACTTTTTTAGAGATATGTCCCACATTATCTTTCGTAATTTGATTTTCTAAAGCACAAGGCATTAAAATATCAACTTCTTGTTTAATCCAATCATCACCATCTAAGATTTCACATCCAAGATTTTCAACAGCTCGTTTTTTATCGATTGTACCAAAGCCGTTTGTTATCTTTTCAAGTTCTTCAACTTGAATTCCAGATAAATTTCTAAATGTGTAAGATTTTTTATCTTCTACATCCCAACTACTGACAGCAATAATTTTGCCCCCTAATTTTTGATAGAGTTTTGCTGCATACTTACCAACCTTACCATAGCCTTGTAAGGATGCTGTTGTTGATTTAATATCGATGCCTAAAACTTTCAAGGCTTCTCTAATGGTATAAACAACACCATACCCTGTTGCTTCATTACGCCCTAGTGATCCTCCCATGCCAACAGGTTTACCTGTAATTGCACCAGGATAATGACCACCATAAATAGTTTCAAATTCATCTAACATCCATAACATATGTTGTGAGTTTGTCATTACATCAGGTGCAGCAACATCAATTACTGGTCCGACATTTTTCGATAATTCTCTAACATAACCCCTACATAATCTTTCTTGTTCGCCAAGTGACATCTCTCTTGGGTCACAAATAACGCCACCTTTACCACCACCAAGTGGAATATCAACTACCGCACATTTCCAAGTCATCCACATTGATAATGCTCTTACTGTGTCAACTGTTTCTTCTGGATGAAATCTAATGCCACCTTTAGCAGGGCCTCTTGCATCATTATGATGAATTCTGAACCCTTTAAAAACTCTTGTCGTTCCATCATCCATTTTAACAGGAATCGTAATATGGATTTCTCTTCTAGGTTGTCTTAACAAGTCTCTTGCTGATTGTTCTAAATTAATGTTTTTTGCAACGTCATCAAACTGCTTTTGTGCAATGGTATAGGCGTTGTAGTTTTGATCTTTCACAGCATATTCTCCTTTGATTTTTTATGTGTATTTTTTTATAAGTTATCGAATTGAAAAATAAAACTCAAGTTAAAAAGAGATGATTAATCTCTAACTACTTTCTTTTTACTGGTTTTTTA
>CAYJDZ010000292.1:0-1536 GCA_964368955.1 uncultured Mariniplasma sp. | reverse complement strand
ATTCTAGAGTCATCAGAGAATATCTTTATTTACTCAAAAGAGAACAAGAAGATGCTAAACATCTTTTATCTGAAAAAGAAGAAGTCTTATATGCTAAAATGCGAGAATTCGCATCATCAGCTTGGGGACAACTTCAATCACTTTCAACAGCTAACTTGTCTGTTGATTTTGAGGGTAAGGAAATCACTTTAAGTGAAGTTAGAAACATGGCATATGACGCATCATCTGATATCAGACAAAATGCTTTTAAAGCAGAATTAAAAGCATATGAAAAAATTGAAGATGAAGTTGCTCTTTCTCTATCAAATATCAAAAGAGAAGTTGTTACCATCAATGAATTAAGAGGTTATGAATCGGCATTATCTAAAACTTTATTTCAATCAAAGATGACAAAAGAAACTCTAGATGCAATGATTTCAGCAATGCTATCTTTTAGACCTCACTTCGCATCATATTTAAAGGCAAAAGCAAACTATCTAAAACATAAAGGATCTCTTCCTTTTTATGATATGTTCGCACCTGTTGGGAACTTAACTAAAACCTATACCTATGATGAAGCTAAAAAAATTATCAAAGATGCATTTTATGGCTATTCTAAGCGTTTAGGTGATTTTGCGACAAAAGCATTTGACAACAACTGGATTGATGCTTTTCCTAAGAAAGGAAAACGCGGTGGAGCATTTTGTTCCAATCAACCACAAATCAAACAATCAAGAATCATGTCTAACTTTACAGGATCCCTTTCAGATGTCTTAACTCTAGCACATGAACTTGGTCATGGTTATCATGGTGAGATTATAGGCTCTAATAAACCACTTCATTGGTCATATCCAATGCCTTTAGCAGAAACTGCATCAATATTTTGTGAAACGATAGTAAACAATTATTTACTTAAACAACTTGATAAAAAAGAAGAAAGATTATCAGTATTAGAAAACTCACTTCAAGGTGATACTCAAGTGATTATTGACATTCTTTCAAGATTTATTTTTGAAACGAAACTTTTTGAACATGCTGATGGACCGATTTCTAAAACACAAATGAAAGCATGGATGATAGATGCTCAAAAAGAAGCGTATCTAGATGGCCTTGATCATGAAAATCTACATCCTTACATGTGGTTAAATAAAGGACATTATTATAGTGCTGGACTTAATTTTTATAACTTCCCATATGCTTTTGGCTTATTATTTGGTAAAGGATTATATGCGGTTTATTTAAAAGATGAACATAAATTCCTTGATTCTTATGATGACCTTTTAACGCTAACAACAAAGACTAGTGTAGAAGAAGTTGCCAAATCAATGGATATTGATGTGACGAGTAAAGATTTTTGGATTTCATCGCTTGAACAAGTCAAAAAAGATATCGATGAAGTCATCCTTTTGTTACAAAAATCATCTTAAAAGGTATCTGCAAAAAAAAGTTGATTAAGACTATATGTTATTATAAATTAAAGTGAGTTTTTAAAGTACAATGTTTCCATATTATGTAGTCGAAACATAGAAAATTGTGTTATAATATACATATTATAAG
>CAYJDZ010000291.1:0-1553 GCA_964368955.1 uncultured Mariniplasma sp. | reverse complement strand
GATGGGAAAACTATTTAAAAGAACACAAAAAAAGAAGATTAAAAGAAATAAAAAAATAAGAGTTCTGACCTTTGTTAAGGGCTTTATTTTATTGTTATTAGGAGCGGGTATATTCACGCTTGGAAAAGCTATCACGAAAGATATACTGGTAAATAGCGAGATTAGAAAGTTCAAAAATAGAGCAGTATTCGAAACAGAAGAAATTTATGAATATCAATCTGGACTCTTTCAAACTAGGAGATACTATAAAGTTCCACGTGAAACATCATTCGAATTAAGCGATGAAAGATCAGCATTTTATGACGATGAAAGAAAATTTTTAGGACAAGCAGGAGACATCTTCTTATCTCAAAAATCTCCTTTTCCAACAAACCCGCCCATTCATTTATTTATTTCTTACTATTTTGGAGGTCATGCCGCAATAAAAAATGAGTCCAATGGATTTATCGAAGCTGTAGGTTTTCCTGACGAAGACGAAACAGTTCTAGATATCATCAGACATCCGGGAAACGAACCTCATGATTTTAGTGTTACCGTGAATAGAAACACTCGCAACTATTGGTTAAATCCGAATTTCAGAGGATCAAGTAGTGAGGATTATGAAGCTTTTGGTTCATATTATCGAAAAGAATTTATTGGAGTTAGGGTTAAAGATATTACTGAAGATCAGATCACCGGCGCTATAGCTTATGCTGATGATAAAGTAGATAAAAATTTATACAACTTCTTATTTTTCTTAGATATGGATTACAAATTTTACTGCACGGATTTAGTCTCTAGAGCTTACCAAGATGTTATGGTTGAGCCGGAAAACCAAAAAAACTATGCAAAAGCACTCAATGATGATAGATTTATTACTTCTGTTAATGATATCGTTTTAAGTGAAGACACATACATGATATTTTATGTTGAAATAAAAGATGATATTGTACACATTTATTATCTAGAAGACATTTAAGGAGGCAAGAGTATGCTAGACTACATTATCATTGGATTGTTAATTATTTTAATGTTTGTAGCAATTTATATTGCTATTAAAGTAAATATTAAGACTAGGAATCAAGTAGATCCTTCTTTAGCAAAAGACATACAAAGTTACTTCAATGAGAAACTTGCAAAAGAGTTTGGGGAGCTTAAAACAAGTATAGCGGTACTTGTTGGAGACTCAGATCAAAAAAGTCAAAAAGATTTAAATGAATTTAAAGACTATATGATGGCCAAAATAGATAAACAATTAAATGAAATAAATGAGAAAGTTGAGACTCGTCTTGGCAAAGGATTTGAAAAAACAACTGAGACTTTCACAAACGTTATTGAAAGACTTGCCAAAATCGATGAAGCTCAAAAGAAAATTGAAAACTTATCTGAAGAAGTCGTTAGTCTTAATGTTTTACTAACCGATAAGAAAACCAGAGGCATTTTTGGAGAAGTACAACTTTATCAACTCTTAAGCGCTGTTATGGGTGATAACAAGGCATTATATGAGAAACAAAAAACACTATCAAATGGTTTTATTGCTGATGTGATGATCCATGCTCCAGAACCGCTTGGAA
>CAYJDZ010000290.1:0-1565 GCA_964368955.1 uncultured Mariniplasma sp. | reverse complement strand
AAATAAAAAAAAGAATTAAAAACAATGTTATTTTTTAGAATTTTGTGTATAATATGATTGTATTGATAGTTGCTTGATGTAAGAGTAGTTCCTACCTTTTTTGTAAGGATTGCTTATCAAGTTAATTGTCAGTAATGCCCTAGTGATAACTCCCCCCCAATCACTAGGGCTCATTTTTTTTATTTAAAGTTTTTTACGCTATTATATGATATAATTTATATAGAGAGAATCAAAAAAGAGGTGTTGTTATGGCATACAAAGTATTGCTCATCGAAGATAATGTTCTTATTAGTAAAAGCATCGAACAAAAATTAAAAGAAGAGATGTATGACGTTAAATCCGTATTTAATGGAGAAGATGCAGTTATGCAGTTTTCTAAAGATAAATATGATGTCGTTCTACTTGATTTGATGCTCCCTAAAGTAAGTGGAGAAGATGTATTGAAACACATTAGATCGAAAGGTGACACACCCGTTATTATTATCTCTACGAAAGACTCAGATGTAGAAAAGGCTGTCAATCTAGGTCTTGGTGCTGATGATTATGTTGCAAAACCTTTTTCAATGCTTGAACTTTTGGCGCGGATTAAAGCTTTACTTAGAAGAAGTCAGTATAAAGATGAAAAACCTTCGAAAAATGTGTATGAATTTGATGATTTATCAATTAATTTAAGTACATTTCAAGTCAAGAAAAAAGAAGAAATTTTAGAGTTGACATTAAAAGAATTTGAAATTTTAAAATTATTATTAACACATCCTGATCAAACATTTTCGAAACAAGAAATGTATCGAAAAATTTGGAATGAAGAATACTATTTTAATGATAATGTCATCAATGTTCATATTAGAAGACTTAGAAAAAAAATTGAAGAAGAACCCTCAAATCCAAAAATTGTTGTGACGATGTGGGGATTTGGATATAAGTTAGGAAATGTTGAATTAAAATAATATATTAATGGTTAACTTTCAAAGTCTTAGAGCTAAAACTCTAAGTCTTTTTTTGCATTTAAGAAAGAATTAAGGATTGATTAAGAATCAAGACATATAAAAACACTATAATAGGTTTGAAAGAGTTGATATATATATGAATCATTATGAAATACCATGGTCTTTTTATTTTGAATTTAATCAAGAAACGCAACTGATGAATGTATATTTATCAGAATTGTTTCAAAAAAAAGAAGCTATTCCAAATAGATACTATGTTTTAGGTTATAGTGATGTCAGCAACTTTTTACATAAATATGATCATCGTAAACTCAATTATTTTTTCGACCAACGAATGATCGGCATATTTGATATGGTGATACGAGTTAAAAGAATGACTAAAAAAAAGGGATATACAAAACTACATGCATTATGCTATATGAAAGATGAAAAGATGTATTGTCTGGCAATCAACTATTTGGATATTATTGGAGTTAAAAAGAAAATTGATGCAAACACATCAAGTCATGAGATTAGCTTAATGATAGAAAGCATAGGAAAAAATTATAATCAAGAATTATTTGTCAAAAAAAGTGATTTAGAAAGACATTTGGATGAATTAATCCACAGAACTTATAC
>CAYJDZ010000289.1:0-1565 GCA_964368955.1 uncultured Mariniplasma sp. | reverse complement strand
TAATGTGTACCCTATGTCAAGGAGTATTTAAAAAAAAGGTTATTAAATTATCTTAATACTTCAATAGATGGTTGTTCTTCAAAAGAGCGACCATCTTTTTTGTTGTTTGTGTTTCTAAGCATATCACCATAAGTTTTAGGTGACATTCGTTTTAAGTTCCATTGATAACGATAATTATTGTAGTAATTCATATAATCATTTATTACCTTTTCGACTTCTTCAAACATCTTACAGTCTATTAAATTTATTTCATCTTTCATGTGACCGAAAAATGATTCTATAGGTGCATTGTCCCAGCAGTTTCCACGTCTTGACATGGATTGCTTAAGACCTAATGTTTTAACACATCTTTGAAAGGCGTGAGAGGTGTAATGTGCCCCTTGATCAGAATTGATAAGCGAGTGATCATGCAATTTAATATTAAATAATTGATCCATAGTCTTTTCTACAAAATCAATATCTAATGATTTAGATAGTACGAAGGCATGGATTTCATTTGTCACACCATCTTTAACAGCAGAGAGATAAGCTCGCTTGTTCAAATCATATGGTAAATAGGTAATATCAGTCAGTAGAATTTGATTAGGTTTTCCATCTTTAAATTTTCTCTTTAGTTTATTTGGTGCGACATGACTTGTTTTTAAAGCTTTTGCCATACATCTATATGGATTTGCTTTTCTAATTGGACAAAATAATCCAAATTTCTTCATGAGCCTTCTAATCTTCTTAAGATTCATAATCGTGTCAAAATCATTTTCTAAGGTCATCTTAATGCCCCTAGCGCCCTTGTTATAGCCCTTAAACCGATATGCTACCATCATTTTTTCAAAATCTTCTTCGTCACTCATCATTTTTATGAGTTTCTGATTAGTTTGTTTAAAATGAGAGTGATAGCCACTACTTGACACGCCTGATATTTTTAACATATAAGTTAAAGTTAATTTAGTTTTCTTTTCATTTAAGATTCTTTTTATGATTTCGTATTTGTCTTGTGGCTTGATTTTTCTTTTTTGATCGCTATCCTCTCTAGCCTTTCTAACTCCAATAAGAAATTTCGTTCTTGTTTTAAATATTCAATTTCTGTTTTTTGTCTTTCGATGATTTCATCTTTTGTTAGTTTCTTTGTTCTTGGCCTTCCGGTATTACATTTTCTGGTATCTCTTATACCTTCTAAGCGCTTTTCCTGTTTTCGCCATCTATCTCTAGCTGTCTCAATACGTTTGTTTCCTAAGACATCAATATCAAATCCTGACTCTAAAAATATGTGTTTTGGTAGCTTGCCTTTCTGATATTCATTTAAGAAAAATTCTTTGAAATGATCATGGTACGTGATAGATTTTCTCGAGACTCTTTTTACATTTGGATTGCTTTCTAGTTGCTTGACTTGTGTTTCTGTAAAATAATGTATGCCCATATAATCATCCTTCCTTTATTTATATTATACCAATAAAAAAACCCTATAAAATTAGAGTATCCTTTTTTTAGGATAGTCCGTTTTATAGGGTACATTTTAAATCCTGCATACCTTTTATTTTAGAATCCGTAATCTTCCATTGAATCGTCTT
>CAYJDZ010000288.1:0-1573 GCA_964368955.1 uncultured Mariniplasma sp. | reverse complement strand
CAAGATTTTCATTTAACATTAAAGGTGGTCGTTGTGAAGCTTGTAGAGGTGATGGTGTTAAAAAAATATCCATGCATTTCCTTCCAGATGTCTACGTACCTTGTGAAGTCTGTGGTGGAGCAAGATATAATCACGAAACTGTGCAAATTAAATATAGAGGAAAACATATCGCAGATGTATTAGAGATGACAATTGATGACGCAATGGATTTTTTCGCAAATCATCCTAAAATCTATGATAAACTAAAAATTATTCATGACGTTGGACTGGGTTATATTCAACTTGGACAATCAGCTACAACCCTATCAGGTGGTGAAGCTCAAAGAGTTAAACTAGCAAGTGAACTTTATAGAAGAATTACAAGTAGCTCAATCTATATTCTTGATGAACCAACTACTGGACTTCACACTGATGATGTGAAAAGATTACTTAAGGTTTTACACCGTATTGTTGATGAAGGTGCGACAATGGTCGTGATTGAGCATAACTTAGATATTATAAAAAATGCTGATCACATTATTGACCTAGGACCAGAAGGTGGTGAACTGGGTGGTTATATAGTTGCTCAAGGCACACCAGAAGAAATCGCTCAGGTAAAAGGAAGTTACACTGGTCAATATTTGAAAAAGGTTCTAGAATAACAAAAACTCATACTTTTTGTTATAATTAAGATGTGTCAAGGGGGCTATATGGAAGACAAAGATCCTAAAAAACCAAGTGAAGAGGAAATTAAAGAGTTGTTTGAACAGTTAAAGAAAAACAAAAGCGGTAAAAATACCGCAATTAGTTTTGGCTTTTTATTGCATCAAAGTTACGTTGTTCATATGGTTTTCTCTACGATTATTAACTTCATTATAAGTGCTGTCGTAATTGGGTTAGCCGTTGGTATTAAGCAACCACTAATAGATATGACTTTGTTAGGCTACATTATGGCTATCATCTTACTAACCTTAATTGAGAATTTCATTAAGATATTAATGTTCAAATATTTCATGAGAATGATGATTTTGTCGATGGGTCTTTTATCAGTTTTAATTCAAATCCTTATTTTGTTTTTAATTGATTTTCTTATTACAGAAGGATTCGCATTTAATGGAATTGAACATATCCTTATTTTTGCGTTTGCGTTTAGTACATTGAGACTGGTCTTATCTGTATATGTAAGAAGATATTTATATACAAAAAAAATTAGATTTTTGGAGGGCAAGTAAGCCATGAAATTGAAGGTTAAACATTTAATCAATGATCTAAATTTAGAAATCATTGCAGGTAACAAAGGATTAGAAAACCTCATATTAGTCGAGATGTTATCTAGACCAGGCGTAGAACTCGCTGGTTTTTTGGACTTTTTTGACAATCAACGATTGATTCTCATAGGATCTAAAGAATATCAATTCTTAAATCTTTTAACTCCCGAAATGAAAAGAAAAAGAATTGAAGATCTAATGATGTTAAAACCACCAGCTATGCTCTTTTCCGTAAATGTTGAAATTGAAGATATGTATATTGAAATGGGTAACAAATATGATGTTGCGATAATCAAAAGCGATAATAGAACAACAGCTTTAAGCTC
>CAYJDZ010000287.1:0-1581 GCA_964368955.1 uncultured Mariniplasma sp. | reverse complement strand
AAAAAGGAAGATTAGTTGAACTCATTGATTTAGTTGAAAAACCAGACATTGAAGTTGCCCCATCACGTTCTGCGATTGGTGGCAGATATATCTTAACCCCAACAATATTCAAATACCTTAAAAATCAGCAAAAAGGCAAAGGAAATGAAATACAATTAACAGATGCCATTTTGAGATTGATGAAGGAAGAAAAAGTATATGCCTACGACATTGAAGCAAAAAGATATGATGTAGGCAACAAATTAGATTATATAGAAGCAATCTTAGACTTTGGTCTAGAAAAAGAAGAACTTAAAGTTGGCTTGAAAGCATTACTGAAAGAAAAGGTAAAAAATCTATAATAACTTTACTTTTTTGACGCAACACTCTATAATATAAGTAATACGTATAAGAACATAGTAGTATCTAAACTTTTTGTTAAGAGAAAACACGGATGGTGAAAGTGTAAAAAAAGAAGATACGAATCTACTCTTTAGTGGTGCTAATCACATCCGCATATCTGCGTTATAGGTAAAAACAAAGTGCTAGGAACATCCTAGAACTAAGGTGGTACCGCGAAACTTCGTCCTTAGACAACATTGTCTAAGGACTTTTTTATATAAAAAATGCATTCACAAGGAGGATATAAGATATGTTAGATTTAAAGTATGTTATTGAGAATATTGATGAGGTTTATGAAAAACTATCACATAGAAATGGCGATTTCAAATATCTATATGATTTAGTTACACTTCAAGATCAAAGAAAAGAAATTATTATTTTAGGTGAGGCTAAAAAAGCTTTAAGAAATGAATCATCTAAAAAAATTGGTGAGCTCAAAAGAAATAAGCAAGATGCATCACATATATTAGATCAAGTTAAAGATCTGGGTGATGAGATTAAAGCATTAGATGAGAAACTTAGCGATATTGAAACAAAGATTTTTGATATATTAGCTAACACACCAAATATTTGCCATGAATCTGTGCCTGTTGGAAAAGATGAAAATGAAAATGTTGAAATTAAAAAAGTTGGAACACCAAGAATATTTGATTTCAAAATTAAAGATCATATAGAACTCGGTGAAAGCCTTGATATCCTAGATTTTGAAAGAGCAGCAAAAATAACAGGTGCACGATTTGTTGTTGATAAAGGACTAGGGGCTAGATTAGAGCGTTCACTCATTCAATTTATGATGGATTTACATAGTAGAACACACAACTACACAGAAATTATTCCACCATTTATCGTTAATGAGCAAAGTATGTTTGCAACCGGTCAATTTCCTAAATTTAAAGAAGATAGTTTTAGACTTGAATTAAAAGACCAAAACTACTATTTAAATCCGACTGCAGAAGTTCCTACGATCAACCTTCATAGAGATGAAATCTTAGATGGACAACTTTTACCAATCAAATACTGTAGTTTCACAACAGCGTTTCGATCTGAAGCGGGATCTGCAGGCAGAGATACAAGAGGCATACTCAGACAACACCAATTTAACAAAGTTGAATTGATCAAATTTACGACACCTGAATCATCATATGATGAATTAGATCAAATGTTATTAAATTCAGAAGAAGTTTTAAAACAATTAGAACT
>CAYJDZ010000286.1:0-1587 GCA_964368955.1 uncultured Mariniplasma sp. | reverse complement strand
TTTATTGGTATCTTTAAACGTGCGTTAAAAGATGCAGGATTCAAAGATATCCATATGACTGCACACTGTCTAAGACATACTGCAGCTATTTTTAACCTAAAGAGAGGTGGAACTTTAAAAGAGACAAAACGATTACTTAGACATCAAAGTATGTCAAATACATTAATTTATACTCATCATATCGATAACATAAAAGATGAGACAGTATCTGAACTAGAAAATTATATTTTAGGTGATGGACATAAAGAATAAATAAAAAAGAGGTGTATCATGGATAAACATCCACTAGAAATACTAAGTGAAACCTATTTAAATGCACAAAACTTATCCAAATCTACAATTAAAACCTATAGGATTTGCTATAAGTATTATCTGATGTATTTGATGGAACACGATATCTTATATGCGAAAACAAGTGATGTCATACGCTTTAGAGAAAACTTGAGAAAAAGAGGGCATTCAACACATTATATTTATATCTATATCTGTGCGCTTAAAAGCTTATATCGCTACCTACGCATTCATCAACATCAATTTAATCTGCCGCCTGAATATACCTATGACATCATGTTGCCAATCAAAAATGAAAAAATCAAAAATAATCTTAAAAAGTCCTTATTAACCATAGAAGAGGCAAGACACCTGTTAACTTATACAAGAATGAATCGAAAAATAATTTATGATTATAGAAACTATGCCATCATTGCTTTGATGATCACAGCAGGTTTAAGTTCATATGAGATTATTCATCTAAAGAAAAAAGATTATCAAGTAAAGGATGATCATCATGTGCTTACGATTAAGAAAAAAGGAAGTAATCACATAGATATTGTTTATTTATCAAAAGGTGTGGTTGATGCCATTGAAGATTATTTAATAAAAAAACGGAAAAAGGAAAATCCATATTTATTTATCTCACAAAATCAAACAACTCAAAAAGGGCATTTATCAAGAACATTCTTTTACTTTATGTTTAAGAAAGTGATTGAAAAGTGTGGGTTATCACATACAAAAATAACACCACACTCTTTAAGACATACAGCGGCCTATCTTAATCTTTTAAGAGGGGGAACTGTTGAAAGCACTAAGAGGCTTTTAAGGCATGTGGATATCAAATCTACACTTGTTTATCAAGATTATATGGATAAGATGAATGATTACAGTGAAGAAGCGATAGAAACGTTTATCTTAAAAGAAGAACCCAACAACTTATATCAAATGATCATCGCCTATTTAGAATCATAAAAGTCTCTAAAATATAAATATATTATACTAGCACTCTTATGCCTTAGTTGCTAGTTTTTTGTATTTTTAAGGCGTTAAGAAAGGATATTGAAACATTTGTTCGTTTTTTTAACAAAAATTATTATTTACCCTTGTAATATGATCTGGTTTAATATAAAATGTAATTATTCAATTACCGAACAACGGATGGTGAAGCTATGAGTGATAACTCGTTTTTCAAACCTACACTTTTATACAAGGAATTTATGATTCTTGATTTAATCGAAAAAGATCAATACATTACACAACGAGAAATATCTCAATCGATCTGGGTTGCTGTCTCGATGGTTAATGGATACATAG
>CAYJDZ010000285.1:0-1592 GCA_964368955.1 uncultured Mariniplasma sp. | reverse complement strand
CCTATATTAATCTTTATGTCTTTTATATTAATCGCATGTCAAGAAAAGGTCACACCTATCAAAGTGACTTTTAGCGATTATATGTATACGTTCATATCGATTGATATTAAGCAAGCACCACAAGACATGGAAGAAGAAATAAAAGAAAACCTCGAACAAATTTTTCGTATGTATCATGAATTAGCGACTAATGAGGACCCTCTTCCTGAAGATTCTAACTACTTAGAAAATATATATTCTATAAATCAAAAAACGCTTCAAAAGGTAGAAATCGATGAGCCTCTTTATACAATGCTTGAGAAATCTCTTGAATATAGTACTTTAACAAATGGGCATTTTGATGTCTCAATTGGGAAAATCATCGATGTATGGAAAAATCGTGTTCTTGATGAAATGACAGGATATGTTTTTGAAGAGATTCCGGAAGAAGTCTTTAATCAAGTCCTTGAAGAAATTGACCAAATTGAGGTCGTAGATGAACCATTTAGTTTAACTGAAGATTCAGGGAAATACTACATAAGAATTAATCACGAAGATGTGAAAATAGACCTTGGAGCAGTTGCTAAAGGTTATGCAACACAAGTTGCGTCAAATTATATCAAGAGTTTAGAGATTGAAAACTACTCCATCACTTCTGGAAGCAGTTCAATCGTTTTAGGTAAGAATCCTGATCGAGAAGGCGAAATTTTCATTATTTCGCTTGCAAATCCCTTAAGAACTGGACTAGATGACCGTTCTTATGGAAAAGTTCATGTTAAAGAGGCAAGCATTACAACAAGTGGAAACTATGAACAATATGCAACATATGAAGGTCTAAGATATCATCATATTATTTCTCCAGCAACGAAAAGACCAATGCATTACTATCACACGATTACCATTATTGGTCAAGATGCTGGTCTATTAGATGCAATTTCAACAGCGATGTTATCTATGTCACCAGAAGTACTTGATGCGTGGTTAGCATTAAATCAAGAAACTTTAGATATTGAAGTAATTCGATTCAATTATGACGGAACAATTACTGAAAATCTAAATGAAACAGAATTATTGGATGCATGACATGAAAAAGATAAAAAGTGTTCAAACAAAACGAGATATGGTGTTAAGCATTGCTCTATTTATTGTTGTTGGAGCACTTTTTCTATTATTTAGATTGACAGCATTTAATTCTGATGCCACACAGGCATATGTCTATTATGGGGATCTATCAAACCCAATTGTAACGATTGATTTTGCATACAACAATGGTGAAGGTAGAATCATCAAGAATTATGACCAAGAGGTTCCAACCGAGTATGGAGCCTATCCTATCATTGATGAAGAAACAAGTACGATTACACTGCTTGGTGATTATGAAATTGACGGTGAAAGACAAATCGTTGTTATTGAATATAACTTCGCAAAAAAGAGTGTGCAAATTATTCAAGAACAAAGTCCAAATAATATATGTAGTAGAGAGGGAGAATCGACAGGATGGCCACTCATTTGTTTACCAAATCGAATTCGAGTTGAATTTGATACAAATGAGGAAGATTTCACGATTTAGAGAATAATGAATATTCGAAAAATGACATTATTAGCAAATCTAC
>CAYJDZ010000284.1:0-1596 GCA_964368955.1 uncultured Mariniplasma sp. | reverse complement strand
ATATACTAACTAAAACACTCTTTAAAGGGTGTTTTTTAACAATTAAAAATTATGCTACTATAAAATAAAAGGAGAAATCTCTAATGAAATATATCTTACCTGCTTTAATATCTAATGCAGCAACACTTGGTGTGCATTGGATTTATGATTATCAATTTTTAACAAATCTATCTAATAAACAATCACTTCTTTTTATGTCACAGGATAAACTTATCTATGATCAAGCTAATCCTTCTTATTATGCATATCCCAATAGTCAAATTGGTGATTTGAGCGTTCAAGGATTAATCTTAAAATGGCTTTATCAAGCACTATCAAGTAATTCTGAATTTGATCACAATGATTATGCTGATTTATTATTTGAGCAATTTAAGCCCGGTGGAACATACCACGGATATGTAGAAACTTATGCAAAAAAATTAGTCTTTAAAAAACTATCAGAATCTTTAAAGATTGACTCATCTGAGCTTCTTATTAATGATGATCACCTAGTTGGATTTATCCCTTATTTAGTATCTAAAGAACTCGGATTTTCATATGAAAAAGCTTGGAGCTTCACAAGAGTATTAACAGATAATGTTGATTATCTAAGCTATTTTAAAATGCTTGATAGCATATTTAATAGATTAACAAATAGTTCTTTAAAAGATGCACTTAAAGTCTCAATAAAATTAGCGCCAATCTCGGCACAAAAATCTTTAGAAAAAGCGATTGAAATCAGTGACACAAATCCATTCATTGCTGATTTTGCTAGTCGTGCATGCTCAATTAAAGATGCAATCCCTGTGATCATCCACATCTTATATCATTCAAATAGTTTTGAAGATGCAATTGCTAAAAATGCTTCTATAGGCGGTGCCTCATCAGATCGTGGTCTAATCTTAGGGCCAATTTTAAATCAAGTCTATGAAATACCTGAAAAGTGGATTGAATTAGTATCTAAAAAAATAAGTATTTAAGTGAAATCAAAAAATCCCAACTCGAAGTTTGAGTTGGGATTTTATCTTTTATTTGCTATACTTTTTAACCAGTTCAATCATTGCATCATTGCTTTTCTTTGATCTTCTATTGATTGATGTTAGATATCGAATCTTTCCATTTTTTGATTCAATCATTTTACTCATCATTTTTAACGCTTGATTTCCACCTAAAAAACTAAATCTAAATAAATGAGTAACAAATATGTCGATTACTTTATGATCAAGATCATTTAATTGTTTCAAAAAATCAACCATAGGGGCAGCTGCCCTAAAACCATGAACAGGACAGGCAAAGATAATTTGATCATAGGAACTAATATCAATATATTCTGGTGTTTTAACTTGATTATCTTTTTCTTTTAACTCAAAAATTTTAAATCCATTAAATCTTTTTACAATAGCTTTGGTGTGCCCAGTTTGAGACACGTATACTATACATTTTTTCAAACTACACACTCCCATCATTTACTATTTAACTATTATTTGTTCCATTCATTTTGTAAGTCGTGATAATGCTTGCGACAAACTCTTTAACACCTTCATTAGAAAACTCTTCTAATTGTTTTTCAATTTGATCAAGCACTAAATCATCTGTAACGACACTTCTTTGTTTTTC
>CAYJDZ010000283.1:0-1607 GCA_964368955.1 uncultured Mariniplasma sp. | reverse complement strand
TCTTAATTCTTGGCAAAGTTTTAACGGCTTTGTTGAACCTAGTTTAAAGGATACTAAAGCTTTAGAAAGATTCCAATTTATAAGAAAAGGATATTTTGCGACGGATTATGATACAAAAGATGATCTGTATGTTTTCAATCGGATTGTTGAATTAAAATCTTCATTTAACTAAAAAAGAGACGATTTTGAACTGAACCCTTAAGAGTAGACACAAAATAAAAAAGTGTCTACTTTTTAATTTCTTAAGCGAATTGTATTATAAAAAATCATCCACTCATGGACTAATTGTTCATATTCATCTAAAGATGTGATATCATTATTATAGAGAGTTTCTTTCTTTAAAATAGAATGAAAACTTTCTATAACTGCGTTATCTAGGGGGTTTCCTTTTCGTGAATGGGATATGATAATACCATTGGATTCGCAGATAACTTTGTATTCAGTTGAAAGATACTGAGAGCCTTGATCTGAATGGAGTACGAGTCCATTCAGATCATTTGTTTTATAGATAGCTTCATTAAGCGTATCCATAACTAGTTTATTATCGTTGTAATTACCAATCTTATATGCTATCCAATTTCTTGTTTCTAGGTCTAGGATTGTACTTAGATAGGCACGTTTGCCATTCCTTGTCAATGTCAAATAAGTAATATCTGTAACCCAACCTCTTTGTTTGAAATTGCGCTTTAGCTGGTCTGATTGCGATTGTTCTTCGATATATTTTTTACTATAGTTTGGTTTGATATCTTTGATATATTTAGCCATGATTCCATATTTACTCATAATCCTTAATACTTTCTTATGGTTCATGACTAACCCATATTCTTGTTTTAGTTCTTCGGTTATTCTTCTGTATCCATATACTTTCTTGTGTTTATCAAACACTTTTTTTATTATAAGGTAATCTTGATAATCAGGGTCTGCTGTATTTCGATATTTGTAATATGTGGATTTGCTAATCTCCAAGACTTCACACATAACTTCTATATGATATTTATACCTATATCTTGTGATAAAGGCTATTTTTTCTCTTGATCGACCTCCTTCAAGTATTCTTGAAACTTTTTTAAGATTTCATACCTTTCCTTATAATCAATGGTCTCTTCTTTCTTAGGTCTTCCCTTCGCCCTGATGTCTAAGCCTTCATCTCTCCGATAGGTTCTTACCCAACTTTCTACCGTATTCCAACTTACTTCATACTTTTGTGCTAAATAAGTATAACTTTTACCTTCTTGAATTTTTTCCTTCACCGCATTCAATCTTTCTTCTAGAGGTACCTTCTTGAATTTTTGTCCCTTGCTCGCCATAAATTTTTCCTCCTTATGTGTTTTTATGTCGTGCCTCTTTTTGCTTTTTGTTGATAACTTCGTTATCCAAAAAGCTTTCTTACTCATAAATATATCATATCTATTACCTAAATAGAAAAAGATGCTAGTAATTTAATACTAACATCTTACTCTTTTTATTTAGTGTCCACTATATGGGGTTCACTATAAATTTATTACTCTTTTTTTAATAAATTTTTGTCAATTTGTAACAAAAAGTAGAATACTTTTGTGCAGAATATAGATTTTTTATATAGTGTATGATATTTTTATCATATAAAT
>CAYJDZ010000282.1:0-1608 GCA_964368955.1 uncultured Mariniplasma sp. | reverse complement strand
CTCTTGGGTCTGATACACTTTATTGTTTGTACCAAAAAACTGCATATGTTTATGGTAGAGGAGAATATCTAGAATTTATCAAAAAACCTAAAGCACAATCTATATTTTTATACTATCCAAATATAGTTGTAAAGACCGTAGAGGTCTTTAAGAATCATCGTATCACCTATGAACAAGGTAAATTTGAGAATCTATTACATGCGTATCATAAAGGCATTTGGGACTTGTTTTATAAAAGCACATATAATAGTTTAATGAATACGACTTTTATAAACTATCCAGAACTTAGGAATGTGTACAAAATAATGAAGAATATCGATGATAACGCATACATGAGTGGAAGTGGCTCAACTTTCTTTATTATCAATTCTAAACAAAAAGAAGAAGAGATTATTCAAAAAGCACTTCAAAAAGCCGTCAATTTAATAAAAACAAAGATAAAATCATAAAATAACTTTATATACACCATCTATTGTGCTATAATTTAGATATAAAATGAAGCGGCTTGGAGGGCACAATGAAAATTACAGATGTTAGAGTTAAAACAGTTCAAAGCGAAAGCAGATTAAGAGGAGTAGCAACAATTACTTTTGATGACAGTTTTGTTGTTCACGACATTAGAATCATTGAGGGAGAAAATGGTTTATTTGTGGCAATGCCAAGTAAGAAAACTCCAAATGGAACATTTAGAGATATAGCTCACCCAATTCATGGTGAAATGCGTAAATTGATCGAAGATGCAATCGTCGCTGCTTATAATGAATTACTTGCAAATCCAGTAGAAGAAACAGAATAAACCAAAATTTTATCTAATTTAAAAAATCTTTTTATGGTTTACATGAAAAGATTTTTTTATGGGGGAAAGCCAAGAATTATTATTGAAAATCATGTATAATAGATATGTAAATGTATAAAGGGAGTGTAAACCAATGTCAAGTATTTATGGGAAAAAAGTTAAACTGTTTGCCTTAAGCTCAAACAAGCCTCTTGCCGAGGAAATAGCAAAAGCTTCTGGGATTGAGTTATCTAAAGTAGATGTTGTGAAATTTGCAGATGGAGAGATATCTGTTAACATCGAAGAGAGTGTTCGCGGACATCATGTATTTGTTGTTCAATCAACATCATCTCCAGCTAATGAGCACTTAATGGAATTATTAATTTTTACAGATGCTTTAAAAAGAGCATCAGCTAAATCCGTAACTGTGATTATGCCTTATTATGGATATTCAAGACAAGATAGAAAGTCTAAATCCAGACAGCCAATTACAGCCAAATTAGTTGCTGATATGTTACAAGTAGCTGGTATATCAAGACTTATTGTTATTGATTTGCATGCCGGTCAAGTTCAAGGGTTTTTCGATAAACCAATTGATAATTTCCCAGCTGCACCATTATTGGCACACCATTTCTTGAATGTTATTAAACTAGAAAATGTTGTGATTGTCTCACCAGATCATGGCGGCGTGACACGCGCTAGAATATTTGCAAATATATTTAAATCTCCTTTAGCAATTATTGATAAAAGAAGACCTGAACCAAATAAAGCTGAAGTCCAAAATATCATTGGTGATGTTAAGGGTAAAGTTTGTATTATGGTTGATGACATCA
>CAYJDZ010000281.1:0-1609 GCA_964368955.1 uncultured Mariniplasma sp. | reverse complement strand
ACAGGTCTAGTATTATGGAAATATTAGCAAACTATAACTACACTGGGGATTTGATGCTTCAAAAGACATTTCGAAAGGATCATCTATCTAAAAGAAAAGTAGTTAATTATGGCGAGGTAGATAAATATATAGTAAAAAACAATCATGAAGCAATTATCAGCAAAGAAATGTTTAATAAGGTTCAAAAAATAAGAAAAAAACAGGCAGAAAAAATACAACCCAATCCAATAAAAAAACATCGAGTATTTCGTGGAATGATTAGATGTGGTGTGTGTGGTAGAGCATATACGTATAAAAACACTCCACATAATGAGGTATGGAGATGTTCTCTTGCTGTTACTAAAGGAAAAACAGCATGTACTGCAAAGCAAGTACCTGATAGCAAGATTATAGAAGCGGCAAATAGTATTCTAAATAGAAATGAATTCAAAGAAGCTTACTTTAATTCAAAAGTTGAAATGTTATTGGTTATGCCGAGTAATAGACTTGAATTTCAAATGAAAGATGGAACAAGTATAGACTACCACTGGAAAACATCTAGAATTGATAGTTGGACTCCAGAAAAGAGGGAACAAGCAAGACTTAGAGCACTTAAGCAACATAAAGGTGGTGTAAACAATGGCTAAAGTTACAGTGATTCCATCAACTATCAATCCATTAACACAAATGCCACATGATCAAATCCATGTAAAGAAAGTCGCAGCCTATGCAAGAGTTTCAACAAATTCAGATGAACAATATACAAGCTATGAAGCTCAAGTGAATTATTATCGTAAGTTTATCCAAGATAAACCTGATTGGGAATATACAAACGTCTATGCTGACGAAGGCATATCAGGAACCAATACGAAAAGACGCGCAGGCTTCAACAAGATGATTAATGACGCATTGAATGGAAAGATTAATCTCATTATTACCAAGTCGATATCTAGATTTGCTAGAAACACACTAGATACCATTTCTTATGTAAGAAAATTAAAAGACAATGGTATTGAAGTGTTCTTTGAAAAAGAGAATCTCTGGACACTAGATCCGAAGAGCGAACTCATCTTAACCATTATGGCATCTATTGCTCAAGAAGAATCACGCTCAATCAGTCAAAACGTGACGTGGGGTAAGAGAGTTGGCTTTCAGCAAGGTAAAGTATCATTTGCCTATAAAACGTTTCTAGGTTATAAGAAAGAAGATGACAAGATCGTGATAGATGAAGACCAAGCAGTGATTGTTAGAATGATTTATAAGATGTTTTTGGTTGAAGGAAAGACAGCAACAGGCATAGCAAACTATTTAAAGTCAAAACATATCAAAACACCAACAGGGAAAACAGCGAACTGGACAAAGAATACTGTGAATTCAATTCTAACTAATGAAAAATATAAAGGTGATGCATTACTCCAAAAGACATATACTGAAAACTACCTTGATCATAAGATAGTTAAGAACAACGGACAAATACCACAATACTATGTAGAGAATAATCATCCAGCCATCATTGATAGAGAGATGTGGGAACAAGTGCAAATTGAACTAGAAAAAAGAGAGCAAATTGGCGCGCAATATTCTTCATCGGATGTATTCGCATCTAAACTGATCTGTGAAGACTGTGGTG
>CAYJDZ010000280.1:0-1611 GCA_964368955.1 uncultured Mariniplasma sp. | reverse complement strand
AGGAACCATTGATAAATGGTTTTTTAAGATATAACCCATAAAATACCATGAGCTACCAGCAAGTTGAGGCATTGTGTTTGTGTCTCTTCTGCCCTTAATGCCATTATAGTCGACGTTTAACCAATCATGTGCATTAGCAAGTGGAGATTCTCCTGTACCACTTGGTCTTATATTTTTGAGTATTGGAAGTTCTAAAGGTAGGTCTTCATCTTTTAATAAATGAATACCCTCATCTTCATCAAAGATAACTGGAAACGGTTCTCCCCAGTAGCGTTGTCTTGAAAACACCCAATCTCTTAATTTATAGGTGGAATGTTTATAGCCTTGTTTGGTTATTTCTAAATGCTCTAAAATCTTTATTTTTGCATCATTATTATTTAAACCATCAATAATACCACTATTAAAATGGATACCATCTCCAACATAAGCGCCATCAGCTTCACCCCGAACAACTTCAATAATATCAAGTCCAAATTTTTGTGCAAACTCAAAGTCTCTTTCATCATGTGCAGGTACAGCCATGACTGCACCAGTTCCGTATTGTGGCAGTACATAATCAGAAATCCAAATTGGTATTTTTTTATTGGTTAATGGATTGATACCATAAGCACCAGTGAATACACCTGTTTTAGTTTTATCAATTGAGCGATCTATTTCTGTTTTTTGAGAAGTTTGTTCTATATATTTTTTCACACTATCCATTTCATCATCGCAAGTGATATGAACTACAAGTGGATGTTCTGGCGCTAAAACTGCATAAGTTGCTCCATAGATAGTATCGGGTCTTGTTGTGAAGACTTCAAATTCATGTTCAGATTGATCTACCTTAAAAGTCATCATTGCGCCATTGGATTTGCCTATCCAATTTCTTTGCATCTCTTTTAAATGTTCTGGCCAATCAAGAGCATCTAGGTCATCTAAAAGGCGATCTGCATACTCTGTAATTCTTAAAACCCATTGTCTCATTGCTTTTTTGACAACCGGGTAACCACCACGCTCAGATACCATATTGCCATTCACATTTTCTATTTCATCATTGGCTAAAACTGTGCCTAAACCTTCACACCAATTCACTTCTACATCTTTTAAAACAGCAAGCCCATGTTCAAACATCTTCTTGAAAATCCATTGAGTCCATTTAAAGTAATTAGGATCTGCAGTTGCAAACTCTCTATCCCAATCTATACCTTTACCAGATTCTATGATTTGACGTTTGAAGTTTTCTATATTTTGGTATGTAAATTCTCTAGGGTCTCTACCTGTAGATAGTGCATATTGTTCAGCAGGCAAACCAAAAGCATCCCATCCCATTGGATGAAGGACGTTGTAGCCCTGCATGCGTTTATACCGACTTATAATGTCAGTTGCAGTATAGCCTTCAATATGGCCCACATGAAGGCCATTAGCGCTTGGATATGGAAACATGTCTAAGACATAGTATTTTTCCTTAAAGCGATCTTCTTGAGTTTTAAATAATTTATGTTCATGCCAATAAGTTTGCCATTTTTTTTCTATTACCCTAAAATCATAATACATATGCCCATACCTTCTTTCACTTATATCTATTATATATAATAATCACGTTTTTTCCAATAAAAAAAGGGTATAAAT
>CAYJDZ010000279.1:0-1614 GCA_964368955.1 uncultured Mariniplasma sp. | reverse complement strand
ATTTAGGTATTTCAGAGAAAACGATCATCAAACTAAAAAAAGCACATCCTAAATTAATGTGTACCCTTTGTCAAGGACTAACTAAAAAAGGACTTTAATCTTTTAATAAAGCATTGTAAGATGGTTGTTCAGTTTTTGAGCAATCATCTTTTTTGTTGTTTTTATTTCTAAGCATATCACCATATGCTTTAGGACTCATGCGATTCAAATTCCATTGATACCTGAAGTTGTTATAGTAATCCATGTATTCATCAATTGCCTTTACGACATCCTCAAATGTCTTACAATCAATTAAATTAATTTCATCTTTCATATGACCGAAGAAGGATTCAATCGGTGCGTTATCCCAACAGTTACCTCGTCTTGACATGGACTGCTCAATGTTCAACTCTTTTAGGCACCGTTGAAATGCGTGTGAGGTGTAATGTGTTCCTTGATCAGAATTCATTAAAACTCTGGGATCTAGTACGATACGGTTGAGCTGATTCATACTGTCTTCAACGAAACTGATATCTAGATTTCGAGATACTTTATAGCCATGCATTTCATGAGTTACACCATCTTTTACACCAGATAAGTAAGCACGTTGATTTAAGTCATACGTTAGATAGGTGATATCGGTGAGTAATATTTGATTGGGATTGCCTTCTTTAAACTTACGCTCTAATATGTTGGGTGCGACATGAGATGTTTTTAAAGCTTTTGCCATGCGTTTATATGGATTTGCTTTTCGTATTGGACAATAGAGATTAAACTTTTTCATGAGACGTCTGATCTTCTTGAGATTCATGATTGTATCAAAATCGTTTTCTAACGTCATTTTGAGCTGCCTTGCTCCTTTATTAAAGCCTTTAAAGCGATATGCTTTCATGATAAGTTCGAAGTTTTCCTCATCATTGAACTCTCTGATCAACTTGGATGTCGTGTCTTTGATGTATCCATAATATCCACTCTTGGATACGCCCGATATCGCTAGTAAATGACTCAGTTTGAGTCTATTCTTTTTATTGTTCATCATTTTTTGGATGAGTTTGAACTTGTCTTTTGGCTTAATTTCTGCTTTCTGATCGCTTGCCTTTCTAGCCTTTTGAGTTCCAATAAGAAGTCACGCTCTTGTTTCAAATATTCGATTTCTGCCCTTTGTCTTTCGATGATCTCATCTTGGCTGAGATGCTTTGTTCTCGGTCTACCTGAACCACCTTTTCTCGTATCTCTTAGCCCCTCAAGTCTTTCGCTTTGTGCTCTCCACAGTTGTGATGATTTCTTGATGCGCTGATCTCCCATATAACTGATATCAAAACCCGATTCGATAAAGATCTGCTTTGGTAATTTGCCTTTATTATACTCAAAGATAAAGTGTTCTTTAAATCTCTCTTCATAAGTAATGCTTTTTTGACTTACACGTTTTACATTGGGATTCTTTTCAAGTTGCTTTACTTGTTCATCTGTAAAATAATGTATTCCCATTTCATCATCAACTCCTCATTGTTTCTATTATAAAGTAAAAACCCTATAGTCAGGGCCTTTTTTCAAAGAGTCCGTTCTATAGGGTACATTTTAAATTGAAAAGTACCTTTTTTATATTTACTTTTTACAAATTTTATCTTTTTATTA
>CAYJDZ010000278.1:0-1615 GCA_964368955.1 uncultured Mariniplasma sp. | reverse complement strand
GATTCATTTATGATTTTCGGAATTTGGTATATAGGGATACTTTTCATGGCATTTGGATTCCAAACTGGTTTTTCAGCTGAAAATCATCTGTGGGGGCTCGCCTATTTAATGTATTTGATTGGTTTGGTCCCTTTAATTTTATGTTTTTATCGAAGACTTAGAGTATACAAAAAATATAGTTATTTTGGCCAAAAACGTAAGTTCATTATCGACACTATCATTTACGTAGTTTTTGAGATTTTGTTATTACTTAACGGAGTATTTTTCAATAAATACATTCCGCAAGACAAAGAAGGGAATTTCAATATTTTTCCCTTCGAACATAACTATATTTTTTTAGTGCTTTTTATACTCCCTACCTTTGCATTTTTTTGGATATATCTGGATCGCTCTATTCAAAACAAACCCAGAAAAATATATAAAAGAAGATTATTAAATTAAATGGAACATCATTAACTGTAACATTTCCGATTTAACTTGAATCAATCATCTCAAACTAGAACAATATTTTTATAATTTTAATTATTTAACTAGGAGGAAAAAATGTTAAATGTTCTAATTCTTTCAGCATTGGTTGGTACTACAACTATGAATTCTACGGTTGATATAGGTGTTTCAAAACAAATTGAATATCACGAATCATCACTTTCTGAAACATTGGTTCAAGACTTATTCGAAGCCGCAGGAAGTTCTGTTGGCGATCAACTTGTTAATTTGGATGATGTGTACGAGGTAATTAACTCGTTCGCCGGCGATTATGATTTAATTGCTCCAAAGGGTTTCCGGAACATTCGTGATGATATTAATTCTAAAAGAAACTCAAATTATGATTTTGCTTACCTAGATGATTCGCCATCTAACGGAACTAATAATCACCCCTCTATGTTTTTTGGTCCTAGACCTGGTTTTGATTTTGAATATGGAGGAGGCGAGGGTGGTGGCGAAACACCAACTTTACCATCTCCTAAAACTGAAGAGCAAATAACAGCTCAATATGGCGCCAAAAAATCAAGTATAAATGGTAAAATTGATGGAAAAATTTTTATTGGAATTTCAGCAAACGCAGCTATGTGTGTTTCTTTGTATAATTCTTTACTTAACAGTTCTGGGCTTCATGCTGTAGGAGGACCCACACCCATGGCAGTAATAATTGAAATGTTTAAAACTGCAACTTTATATATAGCCACTACTCAAGGTGCAGTACTTTTAACAAACGTGTTACAGCCGTTACTAGCTTATTTTTCAGCTACCCCAGTAAGTTTTGGTGTTGCAGTATTGCTGTACGCATGTATTAGTATTGCTGCGTTTATTATAATAGGAATGGCATATGCAGGATACCACGGCAAAGGCTTCCGAAGTGGTGTTCTACGTCAAGCAGCATTTAAATATAAATACATTACAGAATTGTGGAGTTAATTAATTTGTTTTTATAACATCTTTATAATGAATCTAGTAAATTAATAATTTATATCGAAAAATAAAGTCTTGCTAAGATGTTTACATACGCCACATATCCAATTCATTGTGGCCTATTATAGCCTTATTACATAACGACCGTCAAAAATGCCGGTCGTTTTTATATTTGACAGTTTTCTAGCAGCTTTAAGAATTAAAT
>CAYJDZ010000277.1:0-1625 GCA_964368955.1 uncultured Mariniplasma sp. | reverse complement strand
AAAAACAGTATTTCAATTAGAGACAGTAACTTGTCCATCATGCATTAAAAGAATAGAAGGAACAGTAAGTAAGCTAAATGGTGTAAAAGAGGTAGAACTTAAATTTAATGCTTCAAAAGTGAATGTTGATTATGATGAAAATATCATTTCAAGTGATCAAATTTCTGAGACAATCACAAAATTAGGCTATAAAGTACTAAACGTAAAATGAAGTTAGGCAAAATTTTTAAAAAGCATCTTTACATCATTAGCATAACTTTACTTTTTATTGCATCTATTATCATGAATGAGATAGATAAAACAAACATCATATTTATCTCGTTCATGAGTTTACTGACATTATTAGCAGGATTTCATATTTTTAAAAAAGCACTTATTGATTTAAAGTATAAAATAATTGGTATTGATTTGTTAGTGACAATTGCAGTTATTGCAGCTTTTATCATTGGTGATCATTTTGAAGCTGCAGCTGTTACTTATCTTTTTACTTTGGGACATTTTCTAGAAAAAAGATCTTTAGAAAAAACAAGAAGTGCTTTATCTGCTTTAATGGATCTAAGACCCACATCTGCAAGAGTAATAAAAGATGGCCTTGAGGTATTAATTTTAGCGAGTGAAATTGTTAAAGATGATATTCTATTAGTTAAACCTGGAGAAAAAATACCTACTGACGGAAAAGTTTTAGAAGGTATTGCAACCATTGATGAACAGATGATGACAGGAGAATCGATGCCTGTTGAAAAAAGTGTAAACGATCATGTTTATGGTTCAACATTTTTAAGCTCAGGATACATTAAAATGATTGCAACAGAAGTTGGTGAAGATACTGCACTAAGTAAGATAATTATGATGGTAGAAGAAGCTCAAGATAAAAAAGCAACTTCCCAAAAATTTATCGAGAGATTTTCAAAATACTACACACCATTTATTGTGATATTTGCAATAGGGATATTTGCTTTTACTCTAGATATTAGACTTGCAATAACCATGCTTGTTATTTCATGTCCTGGAGCTCTTGTGATTGCTACGCCTGTATCTTTTGTTGCAGGCATTGGAAATGCAGCAAAAAAAGGGATTTTGTTTAAAGGCGGAGATTCTATTGAGAGATTAGCAAAAGGGGACATTATCTTCTTTGATAAAACAGGAACATTGACAGAAGGAAAACCTAGTTTAAAAGAAATAGTTACCTATGTTGGTGATGAGGACACTTTGTTAAGATTGGCAGCAATCGGAGAGTCTTTTAGTGAACATCCTATTTCCTTAGCTATTATTGATGCTGCTAAACTAAGAGGGTTAGACATTAGTGAACATCCCTATGATGTTGACATGGTAGTAGGGAAAGGCATTAAATTTAGTTATAATGATATTAGATTTCATATCGGAAATCACAAAATAAGCACTATATCTTTAAATAACCAAGTAAAAGATGATATCATGAGATTAGAACAAAATGGGATGACGACTTTAATTATGAGTGATGAAACAAATGTTTTAGGCTTGTTTGGTATTGCTGATGAAGTTAGAAAAGACTCAAGAACACTGATAGACAATTTAAAAACATTAGGAATTAAAAAATCAATTATGCTTACAGGGGATCAAGAACTTGTTGCAAGATCTATGAGTAG
>CAYJDZ010000276.1:0-1630 GCA_964368955.1 uncultured Mariniplasma sp. | reverse complement strand
AATAAATATTGACTAAAACAATGCCCATATTCATAACTGCGACCGGATATGACTTAATTAAAAGTCCATAAATCGCAAATATAATAGAACCTGTCATGTTAATCCATCTTAATTTTTTTACGCTACTCATAATTAAAGATATAAAAACAATTAATGATGCAGCATATCCTACCCATTCATACCAACCTGGCATAATTTTTCATTCCCTTCATTTTTATAGGTTAAAAAAGTGTGCGAGGCACACTCTTATTTTTTAATCTTCGTCGTACATATCTTCGTAGTCATCCATGATTTCATTATAATCGTCTTCATCATAATCATTGTCAAATTCTATTTCTGCTTCATCTTCATCATCGTCATCTGTAGATTTGATTGGTAGTTCTACTTCAATGTATTTCTTTTCTTCTTTAATTTCTTCGTCTTCTTCTTCAGCGTCTTCTTCGTCATCCGCATCGACTTCTTTTTCTTTTTCTTCAACGTCATCCAACGTGAATTCAGTAAAATCTAAGTCTTCTTCAACATCTTCTTCTTCATCATCAATCGTGACGAAAGCATACCCGTCTTTGTCCCACATTTCAAGATTTCTTTCTTTTAGATCCCATTTATCGTCCCCACAATATACGAACTTAGCACTTTGTGTGATATCCATATACAATTGAGTCAAACGGTCAATGTCATCAACTGCCATTTCTTTGATGTCTCTAATTTTTTGAATGAGTTCTTGAATTGCCATTGGCCCCTTATGATTCTTTATTAATTGCTCTGCAATATCAATCATCGCCAATGATTTTAAATTTTCGTTCATTATTGCCTCCTAAAACCGTATATATTGTAAACGATTCATTCCTAATTTGCAAGTTTTTTTACGATAATCTTGTTAGAATAAGCACAATTGCTAGAATAACTGCTAAAACAATGAATAGTTTTAACATTTTCTTGACAAATGAGAGTACACCAAGAACTATAATAATACCGGTAAACACAATACCTACTATTTTTATAATTTCCGGCAGCGGTACGATGAACTCTTGATATAGATCAATTAATTTACCATCAATGTCTAATGTTGTTTGTAAGAATCCGTTGAATTTGTCATATAGACCCATAAAAAAATCTTTGATTGTGTCCCATATTGCTAAATTTGTCATGACGTACCTCCTAGTACTTTATTCTATTTTCTACTGCTTTATTTAATGTTAATTCATCGGCATATTTTAAGTCTGCACCAACAGGTAGACCTGAAGCTAATCTTGTAATCTTGATATTTAACTCTTCATATAAAGATTTTAAAAATTTAGCTGTCATTTCACCTTCTACTGTACCACTAGTTGCGATGATTAACTCTTTAGCGTTTTTCAATCGAATAGATAGAGTATCTATATTTAAATCTCGATCGGTAACGCCTCTAGAAAAATCAATTAGACCACCAAGAACATGATATGCACCCTGATAGGATTGCATTTTCTCTAGAATAAATACATCCTTTGCATCAGCAACCACCATAATGGTTGTTTGATCTCTGTCTATGTCTCTACAAATATCACAAACATCTTTATCTGTTAACATGTGGCATATAGGACAAATCTTTATTTCATGCTTTAGTCTTCTTAAATGATCACTAAATGACTCA
>CAYJDZ010000275.1:0-1631 GCA_964368955.1 uncultured Mariniplasma sp. | reverse complement strand
TGAGTCATTTAGTGATCATTTAAGAAGACTAAAGCATGAAATAAAGATTTGTCCTTTATGTCATATGTTAACAGATAAAGATGTTTGTGATATTTGTAGTGATGAACATAGAGATCATACAACCATTATGGTGGTTGCTGATGCTAAAGATGTATTCATTTTAGAGAAAATGCAATCCTATCAAGGCGCATATCATGTGCTTGGTGGTTTAATTGATTTTTCTAGAGGCATTACCGATCGAGATTTAAATATAGATACCCTATCTATTCGATTAAAAAACGCAAAAGAGTTGATTATCGCAACTAGTGGTACAGTAGAAGGAGAAATGACAGCTAAATTTTTAAAATCTTTATATGAAGAATTAAATATAAAGATCACAAGATTAGCTTCAGGACTACCTGTTGGGGCAGACTTAAAATATGCAGATGAACTAACATTAAATAAAGCAGTAGAAAATAGAATAAAGTACTAGGAGGTACGTCATGGCAAATCTAGCAATATGGGACACAATCAAAGATTTTTTTATGGGTCTATATGACAAATTCAACGGATTCTTACAAACAACATTAGACATTGATGGTAAATTAATTGATCTATATCAAGAGTTCATCGTACCGCTGCCGGAAATTATAAAAATAGTAGGTATTGTGTTTACCGGTATTATTATAGTTCTTGGTGTACTCTCATTTGTCAAGAAAATGTTAAAACTATTCATTGTTTTAGCAGTTATTCTAGCAATTGTGCTTATTCTAACAAGATTATCGTAAAAAAACTTGCAAATTAGGAATGAATCGTTTACAATATATACGGTTTTAGGAGGCAATAATGAACGAAAATTTAAAATCATTGGCGATGATTGATATTGCAGAGCAATTAATAAAGAATCATAAGGGGCCAATGGCAATTCAAGAACTCATTCAAAAAATTAGAGACATCAAAGAAATGGCAGTTGATGACATTGACCGTTTGACTCAATTGTATATGGATATCACACAAAGTGCTAAGTTCGTATATTGTGGGGACGATAAATGGGATCTAAAAGAAAGAAATCTTGAAATGTGGGACAAAGACGGGTATGCTTTCGTCACGATTGATGATGAAGAAGAAGATGTTGAAGAAGACTTAGATTTTACTGAATTCACGTTGGATGACGTTGAAGAAAAAGAAAAAGAAGTCGATGCGGATGACGAAGAAGACGCTGAAGAAGAAGACGAAGAAATTAAAGAAGAAAAGAAATACATTGAAGTAGAACTACCAATCAAATCTACAGATGACGATGATGAAGATGAAGCAGAAATAGAATTTGATAATGATTATGATGAAGACGATTATAATGAAATTATGGATGACTACGAAGATATGTATGACGAAGATTAAAAAATAAGAGTGTGCCTCGCACACTCTTTTTAACCTATAAAAATGAAGGGAATGAAAAATAATGCAAGGTTGGTATGAATGGGTAGGATATGCTGCATCATTAATTGTGTTTATATCTTTAATTATGAGTAGCGTAAAAAAATTAAGATGGATTAACATGACGGGTTCTATTATATTTGCGATTTATGGACTTTTAATCAAGTCATATCCGGTCGCAGTTATGAATATGGGCATTGTTTTAGTCAATATTTATT
>CAYJDZ010000274.1:0-1636 GCA_964368955.1 uncultured Mariniplasma sp. | reverse complement strand
AGTCGTTATAAAATGAATGGATAGACGATTCTTGATAGAGTAAATAAGGAAGCCAGGCATCATTAATTCCTACCCAAATGAAGCACACATCCGGTTTTAAAGCAATAACGTCAGACTCAACTCTTTTTAGTAAATCTTTAATGCGTTGACCACTGATGCCCCTGTTGATGAAATTATCCTCATTAAATATCTGACTTAACTGATGTACAAAACCTTGTCCTAAATCATCTGGACAAAGCTTATTTCTATGCGCTTCAGTTACACTATCTCCAAAAAATAAATATGTATTCATATACGTTCACCTATACATATGATAACAAATTTTGGCAATAAAACCTACTCTTTTCATGTCAATATAAGACAAAAGGTCAGGAGTAAATCCTGACCTTAGTTTATCTTTAATAACAATAGTTCTAATTTAAGAAGTTTAATGGTAAATCAGTTAATTTGTATTCGTCTAAATCTTTTGGAAAATCAGGAAGTTTAACACCCATATCCATAACAACTTTAAAAGTAAGATCAAAATTCATCAGTTCATCAACCATCTTGATGTTTGAATCTATACCAAACTTTTGAACACTTCCATCTTTAATAACAATCCCCATTGATAAATCTAGAACTTCTATTTGTTCTAACATTTCGTCAATACCCGCTGCAAACTCTAAATAATCTGCTTCAGTAAGTTCTTCACTATTTTTCATAGCATCAAAGATTTCTTGTTTATGATCCATAATACCTTGTTTATTGATATTGATCATCAATGTATATGTTGACCCACTCTTATAAACATTAAGCATGCCTGAGTCAACCATAAAAGACATCATTTCTAGAGACTCTAGCAATGTCATAGGATCAAAATCAATAGAAACAAGCCCACCGATTAGATCTCCTGGCGTCGTAAATAGTTCATCCCACATGGTTTGAGTGATGCCGAGATTCATCTTAAACTTACCATTATCGAACAACAAATTGTCTTCTAATCCAGTCATTTCAGCATCATAGTACAAATATTGATCCTTAAAATAGGCATTTAGTTTACCTTTAATATTTTCGTTTGTGTCGGTTGTTGTTTCTTTGACATAATCGATATTCATCATATAGTCTACTGAATTTTCAGAAATTAGACTAACTTCAGAAATTTGATCACTTAATGATACATAAGTCTTTGAAGACATAACCAATTTTAGAGAACTATCTGCTAATTTTTCTGTAGAAAAGAATCCATTTATTTGTTCGTTCACTTCGACATTTAAATCAATAGAAAGCATCATAGCTTGTTTCATTTGAGTTTCCATATCAACATCTGCCAATAACGTATTGACTTCTTCTGCAGTCATTTCTACTTTTTTGTTCTCTTTAACTTCTGGAAATTCACCTAAAGCAGTACTTCCACATGCATTGAGCATAACTAAGCTCACCATTATAAGTATAAAACTAAATATCTTTTTCATATATAATCCCTCCATCTCTATTCTATGATATAGATACTACTTTGTAAAGAAAAGAGACCAAAGTCTCTTTTATAGCTAGTTTATAAAGTTCTTTAAAAATGTTTGTGGTATTAAATAGGCTTTAAAATATGTTGTGGTCTTAAATGTTTTTGAGAAAAGTTCTTTATGTGCAGATCTAACGACTT
>CAYJDZ010000273.1:0-1645 GCA_964368955.1 uncultured Mariniplasma sp. | reverse complement strand
ATTCTTTATTGGTATGAATTAACCAACGTCGATGTGTAATCCCATTGGTTTTGTTGTTAAATTTATTTGGATAGAGTGTGAAAAACTCTTTCATCTCTTGATTTTTTAATATCTCTGTATGTAGAGCTGCTACCCCATTGACACTAAATGATCCATATATGCAAATATGAGCCATACGGACATGATTGTGTCCGATTAATCCCATTAGATACACTTGTTCTCTATTAAATCTACCGTCTGATTCTAAAACAAATTTAAACCTTCTGTTCATTTCTTGAACGATTTCATAAATACGTGGAAGTAGAGTTCTAAATACATGAATATTCCATTTTTCTAAAGCTTCCGATAAAATAGTGTGGTTTGTAAAGGCACATGTTTGTGTTGTTATTGACCACGCTTCATCATAACCTATATTTTCTTCATCCATTAAAATTCTCATCATTTCTGGAATTACTAAAGTAGGATGTGTGTCATTAATTTGAAATGTATAAAACTTATGGAAATCTCTTGGGTCTCTACCTAAATCTTTATGTTCTTTAATCGCTAATTTAACGCCAGCAGCACTAAAAACATAAGATTGTAGTAATCTTAAAGTCTTTCCTTCTTCAGTTGAGTCATCAGGGTATAATTGATTGTCTACACCGTGGACTAAACGGCTGTAAACATCACCTTGATGCTTTTGTAAGTCAGATACTTCTGTTGACCATAGTCTAAGGGAGGTCACAATACCATTTTTATCTCCAACTATTTTAACATCATATGGCACCGCTTTAATCCAAGCAGGGTTAATTAATTTTGTATGTTCAACATAACCAAACAATGGAATTTCAATTGCATTCGCATCATCTTTAGTTTCCCATATAAATTCATTATCTAACCATGGATCTGGATGTTCAACTTGCATATGGTTTTTTATTTCTTGAAGAAAAAAGCCATGACGATAGCGCAAGCTATTTCCATAAAGTGGAAGTCCAAGTGATGCAGAGGAATCTAAGAAACAGGCAGCAAGTCTACCGAGTCCACCATTTCCAAGGCCAGCATCGACTTCTGCGTGTTCTACTTCATTCATATCGATGTTTAAATCTTTAAAAGCTTCTTTAACGATATCATAATATCCACTATTTTGTAGATTGTTTGTTATGAGTCTTCCCATTAAAAATTCCATCGAAAAATAGATTGTTTTTTTAAGGTTTTGTTCTTTAACATATCGGTTTGTTTTTTCGAAATTTTCTTTTAAAGTTTCATCTAAAAGGTGCGCCAATACACTATATCTTTGATAGACTGTTGAGTCTTTAAGTTCAATTTTAAATGTATCTGTTATTTTTTTTAGAAAAGCATCTTTAAAGCTGTTCTTGTTGTCAAATATTGTGTTCATATTATTTATGTCTCCTTACATATTTTGTCGCTTATATTCTACCATAAAAAGCTAGTTTTTAATGTGCTGGTACCGTTAACTTAATAATTATTAATACTTTTTTAATACTTAGCTTATAAAATGTAAAATTATGGAATATAATTTATCTTTTTATTTATTTTTTTGTTTAAAAAAGACAAAAGAACTGAATTCTAATTCAGATTAGAATTCAGTTTTTTGATTGTTTTTGTTATAAAAAATATTATTTATTTCTTATCTACTACTTTTTCA
>CAYJDZ010000272.1:0-1646 GCA_964368955.1 uncultured Mariniplasma sp. | reverse complement strand
AGTATGTTGAAAAGTGTTTTGCACAGGGGTTCAATTCCCCTCATCTCCACCATCTTAATTATACCAAGTTGATGTGTAAAAAGGGTAGTCATACCCAAGCTGCAACGTCTTGTCATACCCAAGTTGCTGTGTACTTCATCAAAAAGACTATCAATCCAGTAATTTTAAACAAAAAAGAGCTTTTAGCTAACCTAGATTTTTCTAGTTTAGAAAGCTCTTTTTACTTTTTTTGATCAAATGAGTTGGTGCGAACAATATTTTTGTCTAATGAGCCTAGATAGGGGGGGAGGGGGAGACTCTAATCACATCTAAAATCCGTCATTTCCCACCTAGATGGAATTCAACTTTTATATAAAATATCTTAATTGATTCAATAGATACGGAGTATAACACTTTCAATTTTTATGAATACTAGCTCTCTTATGTTTTCTTAGACTTGCTGCGTTGAGTGAACTAGATTGCTCGAAAACGGGGTGTTGTGTGTACTCAAATAACATCAAAATGACTGTTTTATGTTTATACATACAAGCAGTGAAAAAACCATAGAAACATATTTTGATTATAATTCAATGTTATATGACTAGTTTTATTATGCGTTGAGTGCATGTTAATGGCGGTGATAAAATGTAGAATAATGGCGAAATGAAAATGCCGTATATTCTACATTTTTTTGTATACTATATTCAAGAGAACTTGAAGGAGGTATACGAAATGAGATTAGATATATTTGAGGAAGTGAGTTTTATAAAAATGGACGAATTGAAACCAAACTTTAGTGAATTATCAAGAAGATATGACTGTGATCCAAGAACAGTCAAAAGATATTATGATGGTGCACGAAAGGAAAGGAAAAACCAGATTAAAGTAAGCTTATTAGAGTCATTCAAAGAGATTATAGAAACCAAATTAGATTTAGGTGTGAGTGCAATGGCAATTTACATGTTTATTAGAAATAAAGCATACAAAGGAAAATATACAATTTTAAGAGATTATGCAAGAGCTTATAAACAGGAGAAAATTAAGCGAGCAACCATTAGAGTTGAGACAACACCAGGCCTATCAGCTCAAGTCGATTGGAAAGAGGATTTCAGTCTACACACAAGATCAGGAGAAAAAATAACCTTTCAGATCTTCTTGATGATTCTGGGGCATTCAAGATATAAGTTTTTAGAACCAACATTAACTAGAGATCAAAAAACACTTTTTTCTGCAATGACACATGGGTTTGAAATATTTGGAGGCGTACCTAAGGAAATATGGTTTGACAATATGAAAACAGTTGTCGATCAAGCAAAAACACAGTATAACCAAGTCGTATTCAATGAAAAGTTTTATTATTTTAGTAAGGACATTAGATTTCAACCCATCGCCTGCAGGCCGTACCGACCACAAACAAAAGGGAAAGTTGAAGCACTTGCAAGATTTACAGAACGCTTAAAAGTCTATGATTATGAGATTGATAGTTATGAGGACATTCATGAACTCGTTAAAACCTTTCAAGATGAAATCAATAATGAAATCTCACAAGCAATAGGGACCAAGCCAAATGAAATCTTAGGAAAAGAAAAAGAGCATTTAAATCCGTTACCGAACCAAACCATCTTAGCAAACTATCAAGACAAACTGATCGAGCGAAAAGTGTCTAA
>CAYJDZ010000271.1:0-1649 GCA_964368955.1 uncultured Mariniplasma sp. | reverse complement strand
AAATTAGTGATCCATCTGAGATTGCAAATTTAAAAGTTGCTGCTAAAAGATTAAATAATATCGCAAAAGATGTTAATAAACTACCATCAATGATGGTTCAGTTTTCTGATGGGGATTCATCAGTTAACCAAATATTAGGAAATTTAATGGAACGTCTCTTAAGAACAAATTTAGAAATGGAACGTTTGGTTGTTCATGGAGATGATAAAATAGATAAACCTTATGCAAACATTTTTGTTCGCTTTTTTGAAGGCGCAAAAAGATTAGTTTTATCTTTTGTTAATAATCCTTATTCAGCTTCTAAGCGAAATGATAAAGATATTACTGTTTGGGTGAATCACCCAAGACAATACATCGAGATTATGCAATCACTCATTGACCAACATTATCAAGGAGAAAGAAAAGTAACCTTATCACAAATGCCGGATCAAAATAAATTAATTCTAGCCAATGCGAGTGGACAATCTCCAGATCTTGCTATTGGTGTTGACCACTGGATACCCTATGAGTTTGCAGTAAGAAGTGCATCTCTAGATCTAAGACAGTTCAGTGGATATGAAGAAGCGGTCTCTCATTTTGCGAAAGGTGCAATGATTCCTTATGTTTTTCAAGATGGTGTTTATGGACTTCCTGAGACACAAGATTTTTGGGTAACTTATTATAGAAAAGACATTTTAAATTCTATTGGTATTACCGATATTCCTCAAACATGGGATGAAATCATCGAAATTTTGCCCCTACTTCAAAGTTATGGCATGAACTATTTTGTGCCACTTGCACAATATAGTGGCTTAAAGCCTTATGTTGCAACCCTACCTTTTATCTATCAATTTGGGGGAGACTTATATGCACCTGATGGCATGTCAACATCAATTAACTCAGAAGAGACACTAGCTGGTATTAAACTGATGAGTGACTTATTTACCCTTTATAACCTTCCTAAATACGTACCTAACTTCTATAACCACTTTAGATATGGTCTGCTTCCAATAGGAATTTCAAATCTATCGACCTATATTTTATTAGAAACAGCAGCTGTTGAATTAGATGGTCTTTGGGCAATGGACTTACATCCTGGTGTTTATGATCCTATAAAAGATGAAATCGTTCGTTATTCATCTATTGGTGGTCAATCATCAATGATTATGAGTACAACTAAATATCCAGAGGAATCATGGGATTTCTTGAAATGGTGGATGTCAACATCTGTTCAAAGTGAATTTGCATTTCTACTTCAATCTACATATGGTAAAACATATTTTTGGAATACAGCTAATATGGATGCTTTCAAGAATGTATCAATGCCTGACGTTTATAAAGATGTTATCCTAGAACAATGGAAGTATGGCGTTGAAGCTTCAAGAATACCTGGCGCATACATGGTTGAGCGTTCAATTAGTAATGCTTGGACATCAATCGTATTTGATGGTACAAACCCAAGACAAGCCCTAGATGAGGCTGTTAGAGTTTCAAATAGAGAAATTATTTATAAGATGGCAGAATTTGGGTACACCAAAAATGGCGTCATCTTAAAAGAATATATAGTCCCAAGTATTTATAACATTGACAGATGGTTAACGGAGGTAGATCATGACTAGAAAAATGAATCATCCAGCATGGTTTATTCTACCCTACTGGACTCTGTTTTT
>CAYJDZ010000270.1:0-1661 GCA_964368955.1 uncultured Mariniplasma sp. | reverse complement strand
TAGCAATCGTCCTTCTTTTGAACCTTCTTCGGAGAGTTCTGTGATTTGTTTTTCCAGAGTAGGAATTTTACTATATTGAAGTTCCGCAGCTTTTTGATAATTGTTATCATTGAAGGCATTTTGTAGTTCTAATCTTAAGTGTTCTAATTCAGTTTTTTTAGTCTTAATGATATTTAGATGTTGCTTTTCATCTTCCCATTGTTTTCTTAAAGCTTTTTCTTCGTTCTCAAAAGTTTTAATTTCATCTTTTATTTTTGATAATCTATTTTTTGAGATGGGATCAGATTCTTTATCAAGTGCAGTTTTTTCGATTTCTAATTGCATCAGTTTTCTTGTGATTGTATCTAATTCAACAGGCATCGAGTCGATTTCCATACGAATAGAAGCACAGGCTTCATCGATTAAATCGATGGCTTTATCTGGTAAGAAACGATCGGTTATATATCTATTAGAAAGCGTCGCAGCTTGGATAATTGCAGGATCAGAGATATGTACACCGTGATGTGCTTCAAATCTTGATTTTAATCCTCTTAAGATACTAATGGTATCAACAACTGTTGGTTCTTCAACCATCACTTTTTGAAATCTTCGCTCTAAGGCTGAATCTTTTTCTATATATTTTCGATATTCATTTAAGGTTGTTGCTCCTACACAGTGAAGTTCACCGCGAGCAAGCATTGGTTTTAGCATGTTAGAAGCATCCATGGCACCATCAACACGTCCTGCACCAACGATATTATGAATTTCATCAATGAACAAAATGATTTCACCATTGGATTCTTTAATCTTATTTAAAACAGCTTTTAGGCGTTCTTCAAACTCGCCTCTAAATTTTGCTCCCGCAAGCAGTGCAGCAAGATCAAGTTCATAGATGATTTTATTCTCTAAACCAATAGGTACATCTTTATCAACGATACGTCTTGCAAGTCCTTCGACAATCGCAGTTTTACCAACACCAGGTTCACCAATGATGACAGGGTTATTCTTTGTCTTTCTAGATAGTATTTTAATAATGCGTCTAATTTCATCTTCTCTACCAATGACAGGGTCAATTTTGCCTTTTTTGACTTCTTCAACGATATTTCTACCGAATTTTTCTAATATTTTAGGATCATTATTATAATCATCCATTTGTGTAAAGTTCATATTCATTTCTCCTTTGGCAATCTATATGATCAAGTGCCATTACTATTATAAAACAAATAATTGGCACTGTCAATAGATAAGTGCTAAAAAGAATGGATGAAAGTAAATCTAGATTATGTTATACTATAAATGGTGATAAAAATGGTAAAAGTTTTATTTGTTTGTCTGGGAAATATTTGTAGATCCCCCATGGCAGAAGGATTGTTTAGAAAAAGAGTGATTGATGAAGGATTAGAAGATTTAATTCTAATTGAGTCTAGAGCAACTTCATCATGGGAGATAGGAAATAAACCTCATCTGAGAACAGAAAAGATATTAAGAGAGCATGGTGCTTATTTTTCTGATATGAAAGTTTCAAAAATTACAGAGCAAGATTTTGATGATTTTGATTATATTATTGGGATGGATCATCAAAACATCAAAGATTTGAAAGAAATCGCAAAAAATCATAAGCATAAAGTGTTTTTATATTTAGAAGTATTAGAAGATAAAGATTATATTAATGTTGAAGATCC
>CAYJDZ010000269.1:0-1664 GCA_964368955.1 uncultured Mariniplasma sp. | reverse complement strand
TATAGCATACAAAAAAACACCCTTTTGGTATAGAGTGTTAATTTTTGACCTTTACTTTTAACTCATCTAGAGTTAAATAATCATGTCTATTGATTTCTTCCTTTTTCATATGCGAAAAAAAAGATTCCACTACTGCGTTATCATACGGATTGCCTGTATTGGAATAAGATGGTTTTATTTTAAGCGATCTCATCAATGAGATATATTCATATGAGGTATACTGAGTTCCACGGTCACTATGAAATAATAGACCAATTGGTTCTCCTCTTGATTCAAATGCATCATTAAGCGTATTCATTACAAGATTTGTGTTATTTTTATAGCTTAGTCTATACGCAACCACTTTTCTAGAAAATAAATCGATGATTACACATAAATAATAAAAAACACCGTCCACTCTAATTGAAGTAATATCTCCTACCCACTTTTGGTTAGGAAAGTCTGCTTTGAAATTTTTCTTTAAATGGTTAAATAGAAATGGATCAATGTTTGTTTTTCGGATAAATGTTTTTTTCTTTGGCAAAATAGGACTTAGGTTCATTTCCTTCATTAATGCAGAAACTTTCCTAAGAGATACTACAACACCACTATTTTTAAGGATTCCGCAAATGATGTTAATCCCATATCGAAAATCACTGTCAATAAATAATTCTTTTATTTTTTTCTTTAAAATGTCATCATTTAGTTCGTTTTGTGTTGTTCTAACTCTTCTAAAATGATAATTATAAAATGTCGAATGATTAACATTCATAAGCCTGCACATTGCTTTTACAGGAAATGCACCATATAGATTAGATATTATTGCCATTCTTTTATCTTTACCAAGATTTGAGTGTGCGTTTATGACTTTTAGTATTTCTAATTCTGTAATGACTTTATTGTAATCATTTTTAAGTTTGAAATATTCATCAAAAGTAAATGTGTCTTCTTCTGTTCTTGTTCTTTCTTTAAATAATCGTACCTACCCATAAAGGGTCGACCTTGAAATATCATACTTCATATAAGTCTCTTTTGCTTTACCTGATCTCATATACTCAGAGACTACTTTAATCTTAAAATCTTCGTCATGATTCTTTTTCATTATAACCCCCACCTTAGTTTATACCTTGTTTTTTATTTTGCGCACTTTAACCGTTATAGCTATTCCAATAGAATTCATTAGATACTTGATAATGTAGAAAAAGCAAAACTCAATGAGCTTTGCTTAAAAATTAAACTTGTTTGATTAAAATCATAGTCCCTCAATTATAAACTGAATTTCATGTAATATTGCATACATAAGCATTTGATGACTAGGAAATTTTCCACTCACAATACCTGTATAATAATTAGTATGACATTGATCATAAGTGTAGGTAATAAGATCTGATTGACTATCAAAAGGATCAATAAAATCCTCAGTTGCTCTTATTTTATCATGATTAAGTGTTTAAGTAAATCCGTTAAGTGTTCGGTACTCAACTGGTGTTGAATAGTTCTTAATTATATATGAAAAAATAGATACTATAGTTTGTTTAAAATGTCATGGTGACCAATGTCAACCATCAATATCAAATTTTCATTTTGATATGTCCAAATTACTCTGATTGACATATTAATGCTAGACTCAAATAGTATCTCACTACCTCTGATCTTTTTTGTTCTAAGACTTGGGTGTCTATGAT
>CAYJDZ010000268.1:0-1669 GCA_964368955.1 uncultured Mariniplasma sp. | reverse complement strand
ACCAATATCTTTAATTCCTTTGGTTCCACCGGTTGCTTTTATTATAGCTTGGTGAATTTCGATTATATCATCAACATTAAAAATCACTTAGCTAAAACCCTATATGCTTCATTATATTCTTCCAGAAGTTTTTCAGACATATATTTCATTTTTAGTTTTTCATACTCTTTTGTAAAACTAGGACCCATTTTTTCAATATCAAAGAGAACATATGCAGCTTTATTTCTTTTAAATATCACTGTATCACCATACTTGTTTGCTGTTTTTGTAACTTTATTAAAATTTTGGTTAGCTTCTGTAACGCTAACAATACGGTTTGTAGCTATCATCATATAATCAACCTCCTCAGTCAACTCTAATATATCATAATAATAGGTATATTACAACCTATTTAAATACCTATTATAAACAGTTTATCGTTTTCATGCAGTTTCATTATCAAAAATCTCCTTTATTCTTGCTCTAAAGCCCACATATCTTCTACCGTTATAATACTTACTATATTTTATTTGTTATTCTTTTTTATGTTGATGATAATTATACTTGTAGTTTTTCATTTCCATATCTTTGATCTGATCATATCTATTTGCTATTCCCTTTTTCACAGGCTTACGATCAGTGTTATGAATAATTGCATCACTTAATATGTTTTCAAGGTACTGATATTCACTATATTCTCCTAGACTTGCCATCACTAGTGCGTTTCTAAAATATGCAGCATGAGTCTTTAAGAGTTTTTCATCCAATGTGTAATTGTGATTTTTTAGAAAGAAATACAAATAAGTTGATAGTGTTCTCGTGTTTCCTTCTCTAAAAGGATGTATCTTCCATAATGAGGAAATATATCTTGTCATCTCGTAAATGAGTGAAGATTCACTCATGGTCTTCCAAGTCTTATCAAAGTAAAGAAGATGAATCTCATGGATTGCTTTTACAATTTTAGACTTATCCTCATATTTCACACTAAGTCCATTTAATATGAGTTCAGACTTTTCAATGTTAATCGTTCTAGATTTTCCAGCCCAATCATATACATCAGTAAACAAGCTTTTATGAATATTAAATATCTAATCTGTATGAGAAACAATGTAGTCCTCTTTAAACAGTTTTAATACGCAAGGTTCACAACTGTATTTTCATATGCTTCTAAATCGTCTTCACTTTTAATACCTAAAATATTTCTTAAAACATGACTAAGTTCGTACAAATATGGATCAGACATTGACAAACTCCTTCTTTATGGCATATAAAGCAACATCATAATCAATATCTCCCTTAGCATAAAGTGAGATAATCTTACTAAATTTCTTCGGATATGTTTTTCCACCTGTTAAGTTAATCGCTTCTGCTAACTCTTTTGTTTTATCAGCAATTTCCTTTTTAGGTTTTTTTACCTCAAAAGGCAAACCTTGATTTAACAAAATTTGATTAAGATAGATATCAATAGCAGTCGACATATTGATTCCTATGTCAATCAGAATTTCATCGACATCACTTTTTGTTCTCCCATCAACACGAACATTGATATAAGCATCTTTTCTCATGATAACCACCTCAACTATATTGTAACACAAACGTGTTACTTTTACAATAGATTGCTGTGATTAAATTTACATTTTATTATGCACTTAAAAATAACGATTAATTGTTTTTTCCCCTTATATTATTA
>CAYJDZ010000267.1:0-1673 GCA_964368955.1 uncultured Mariniplasma sp. | reverse complement strand
CATTACAGATGACATATTTTTCATCTCCAGGAAATCTTCTTGTCATTTCCCATTTCAAACCGGTATAAAAACCACCGCCACCGCGACCTCTTAAACCCGACTTCTTGACAATATCGATAACTTGTTCGGGAGTGTACTCCTGCAAAACTTTGGCCAATGCCAGATATCCATCGTTGGCAATATAATCTTCTATGTTTTCCGGATCTATTTCTCCGCAATTTCTTAAAGCAATCCGCATTTGTTTTCTATAGAAGTTCATGCCTTTGTCATTCTCAGTCATAGCCGCTTTATTGGTCTCCTTATAAAGCAATCTACCGACAACAGTTTTATTGATGATGTGTTTTTCCACTATCTCTTCAACATCTTCTACTTTTACCTGAACATAAGTAATGTCATCGGGTTCAATCTTGATGATTGGACCCTGACCGCAAAAACCGAAACATCCGGTTTTAACAACTCTTACTTCCGCTATTACATTACGAAGCATAAGTTCATGTTCGAGCATTCTTGTGATCATTTCACTGTCTTGCGACATACAGCTCGTACCATTACATACCAAAACATTAATTTTATAGTCTGTTTTTCTTGGACACAATTTTTTCCAAGCGGCTAAGTCGCCATAACTATTTATTCTCATTTTCAATGCTCCGGTAATGCCTCAAGATGTCGTCGACATCAGTAGGCGTGACTTTACCGTAAACTTTTCCGTTTACGGTCATTACTGGCGCTAAACCACAAGCACCTATACATCTTACATCTTTGACTGTGAATAATCCGTCTTTACTAATTTCATTTTTATTCACACCCACATTTTCCAAAACTCTTTCCAAAACCTTATCGGCTCCTTTTACATAACATGCAGTTCCCATACAGACGCTGATAGTATATTTGCCTACTGGTTTTTCGTTGAAGAACGAATAAAACGTTACAACCCCATTAACCTCGGCTCCGGATATATTCAACTTTCTCGCAATATATAGCTGCAAGTTCTGTGGCAAGTATCCAAATAATCCTTGTGCGTGGTGAAGCACATGGATTAGATGTTCTTTCTTGTTGCCTTCTAAAGAGTCGATATAGGCGTCTAGTCTCACCAATAACTCTTTATCAAGCGTACTCGTATCGAGTATCTTTTTTATCATACTGCCCTCCATTCTTTATGATATCTCTAAGAGAGATTATAACAAAGAAGCATGATAAAAGATATAGTAATAAGTGGTGGAAAGCGTTTTTATTTTGTCTTTAAAACCAATGATTTCATAATAAAAATTAAACGAAATGTTATGAACATATGCTTGCAATTTAAAACATTAAATGTTGTTTATATTTGTTCGAAAAAAGTTAAATTTTTTATGTAAAACTTTTATGTCGAACAATAAATGTCGAAGCACTTTTAAAAAGCTTAGCTCCATGATATACCAAATCAGCTTTTATCAACGACAATGAGATATAACCAATATTTCTATCTTTTTTAAACGGAATAGCAATCGTATAAAAACCGTCTCCATCATAAAGACTTTGTGAACACAGTGAATAACCATTATTAACTGCCCAATCCAATAGTTTTTTCTTTTCTCTTTTTGAACTTACCATTACCAAATCGCACCAAACTTTTGTGTAGTCTTTCTCTGGTGTTTTATCACCATATGGATACATAATTTCCCTCTTTTCTATAT
>CAYJDZ010000266.1:0-1691 GCA_964368955.1 uncultured Mariniplasma sp. | reverse complement strand
GATATGAACAACAATTTGAATATATGTTTATTTTAAGTAAAGGCAAACCAAAAACATTTAATCCATTATTAAGAGAAAACAAAAATAGTGGTAAAAAAAATGGTGGAACTATAAGAATTGAAGGCAAAGAATTGAAACAAAAAAATAAAATCGGCAAAATAAAAGAAAAAAGTTTTTTATATAATATTTGGTTTTACAACATTGGATTTAACAAATCAACAAAAGATAAAAAAGCATATCAACACCCAGCGATATTCCCAGAACAATTAGCAAAAGACCACATTATAAGTTGGAGCAACGAAAACGATACAGTATTAGATTGTTTTATGGGAAGTGGAACAACAGGAAAAATGGCAAAATTATTAAATCGCAATTTTATTGGCATTGAAATAAGCAAAGAATATATGGAGATAGCAAAGGAGCGAATAGAAAATGCGTGATAGAAAACGAATTAAACCACTTTTAGAAGAGTTTGAAAAATTGTGGTTAAAAAACCACGACCAAAGATTTGGTCAGTTGGTTTATAATTTGGCAAGATTTAATAATTTAGATATGTTTAACGCAGAAGATGATGAATGGCTAAATATCTTGCGAAATCTAAATGCGGAGATAAATAAAGAATTAAAAGGAGGGAAATTATGAGTTTAGCATTTATATTGACAATAAGTATTTTTGCATTTTTACATTTTATAGGGCTTATTTTGTTTGCATTTTACCAAAACGATTGGGAAATGCCACGACTGACAAATTTAATTAAAACTATTTTTATGGCACTATTAATTACGCCATTGCAAATAGTTATGTCGCCTATAATGTATTTAGTTATTGGTGTGATGGTAGATGAACAGTATATAGATCAATCAATAAGGTCTTTTGATATACATGAACTAACCGACAAAAACAAAATAACATTAGAACAATTAGGTTTTGAATATGGTAGTTTTTTAAGCCGAGACAATATTGATTATACAGGCTATCGATATAATAGAGGAAGAATTATTGTTTTACCTAACGGTAGAGTTAGTTATAGACATAGAAAACGCTTAAGTGCTGAAGAAAACACTATTGTAGACATGGTTGCAAAATTACCAAAGGAGTAGATACCAACATTAAAGTTGGTAATTAAAGGAGGTGTTATATGAACGAAGATGATTTGGGGTTTCTTGAAGAGAATGAAAATGGCGACTTGGTAGTCAAAGAGGAGTATGCGTCATGAAAATAAGTGAAATGATAAGTTATTTAACAGATGTTTTGGTAAAACAAGGTGATTTAGATTTATATCAAGCTTCTGATTATGATAGTAATAATTTTGTTAGAGTTAGTAATAAGCCAGAAGTGTTATATATTTTAACCGAAGATGGTGAGAGATATTCTGTTGACTATCTGTATGATAGTTTAGATGAGATAGTGCATGAGATAGGCGATGGGATTGATGCTGAAAAAGTATTATTGATTTGATAAGGAGGATATAAGATGGATGTAAAAAGATTAAAAATGTACGACGATCATAGATTCTTTAAAAATGGAATTCATAAATATGTTGTATTTTCAGTGGATTATGAATCTAGAATAGTTAAATGTTATAGATATTCTAAATGGTTAAAGTTTAAAAGCTTTCTCAAACTTGAAGATAGAGTTAGATATTTTGGAATAGGTAGTAATTTTGACCACAATAATAAATTTTAATGGAG
>CAYJDZ010000265.1:0-1695 GCA_964368955.1 uncultured Mariniplasma sp. | reverse complement strand
AGATATTAGATGAAGATATTTATAAGAAAATAGTAACATACAAATCAAGTTTGTATTAATTTTTGTTAAGTGATATAATTCTTCTAATAACGGAGGTGAGCTAATGTATACTTCTACAAGATATAAGATGAACATAACAGCATCTAAAGCCATTCTAGATGGATTGGCTCTAGATGGTGGACTATACTTAATGAACCATATAGATTCATCTTTTTTTAGTGATAAACTCATAGATTATGATTATAATCAATTCGCAAAGACTATTTTTAAACTATTTCTAGATGACTATAAAGAAGAAGTTATCTCAAATAGTGTGGATTCATGTTATTCAACTCATTTCAAACCTCAAATGGTTAATGTAAAACATTTTGATTGTTTTTCTTTATTAGAATTATTTAATGGAGAAACATTCGCCTTTAAAGATATGGCTTTATCGATATTACCGACTCTTTTTTTTGAGGCAAAAAAAATAAATAACATCAATAAAAAGACAATAATTTTAACAGCTACCAGTGGCGACACAGGTAGTGCAGCTTTGAGTGGGTTTGGTAAAATTGATGATACTTATGTGATTGTTTTATATCCTAAAGATGGAGTTAGTGAATTTCAAGAACTACAAATGAATCAGTTTTCTCATGAGAAATGCTTAATTTATGGGATTGATGGAAATTTTGATGATTGTCAAAAAATTGTTAAAAGACTATTTCAAGATATAAAGGTTAAAAACTCAATCTTAAGTTCTGCAAATTCTATCAATATTGGTAGAATCATTCCTCAAATTGTTTATTATTTTTATACATATTTTAAACTTGTCAAAGATGAAAAGATTCAGTTTGGAGAAAAGATTAATTTTACAGTACCCTCAGGAAACTTTGGTAACATTTATGCAGGATATCTTGCAAAACAAATGGGACTCCCCATTAAACATTTAATCATCGCATCAAACGCTAATCATGTACTAACAGATCTATTCAATAATCACAGCTATAATATTGATCGAAAACTTCAGAAAACCATATCTCCATCCATGGATATTTTAATTTCCAGTAATTTTGAAAGATATCTTTTTAATTTGACGCAAAATCAAGAAGAAGTTAAAGCATATATGGAAAAACTTCACATAAATAAAAAAATCTACATTAAAGAACTAGAAACTCAAAGTTTGTTTAAAGCGTTTTATGCATCAGAAAAACATACGAAAGAGTCCATAAAAGCTTTCTTTAATAAGCACAAGTATATTATTGATCCCCATACAGCTGTAGGCTATTATTGCAATCAACGGTATCAAGAAGAAACTAAAGATGAAACGTATAACGTGTTAATATCTACAGCGTCTCCCTATAAGTTTTTAGATGCCGTCTTAGAAGCTTTAGAAGTTAAGATGCCTCAAACATTGTGTGAAAAAATAAACACTTTAAAATCAATGAGTGAACAAAATTATGATGAACGTTTAATCAATGTTTTAAACGCAAACATAGATTCTAAAGTGCTCAAACTAGATAATGCTTATGAATTTATCAAAAAAGTGATAGGTGATATTGATGATAAAAATTAAAACTCCTGCAACATCCGCAAACTTAAGTGTTGGATTTGACACAGTTGGACTAGCTTTGAATATCTATAATACATTTTCTTTTATAGAATCTGATGAATTTATGCTAAAAGGCTTTTCTAAGCAGTATTCAGATGATGATA
>CAYJDZ010000264.1:0-1699 GCA_964368955.1 uncultured Mariniplasma sp. | reverse complement strand
TTTATACACTTTTAATTAGTTTTAGTTATATTTATTTATATCCAATTTTATTTATGACAGTTAATAGTTTTATGAGCGTTGATGACTTAATTAATCCAGGTGTCAAATGGATTCCTACGAGTTTACAATTTGTTAACTATGGTAGAGCACTTCAAGTTCTTGAACTACCTGGTTCTATTGTGGGTACAACTGCATATGTCTTAAAAGTATCACTTTCAGTAACCATATCATCAGCATTTATTGGATATGGTTTTGCGAAATTTAGATTTCCATTAAAAAATATATTGTTTGTCTTAATGCTTGCAACTTTTATTCTTCCATCTCAAGTAACGATGGTAGCCAATATGGTGATATTTAAGAACCTAGGATTAATGAGTTCTCAGAAAGCGATGATTTATCCAGCTATATTTGGACAAGGTGTTAACGCAGCAATCTATATTTTAATCTTTTATCAATTCTTTAAAACAATTCCAGGTGTATTGATGGAATCAGCAGAAGTAGATGGAGCTTCTCAATTAAAGATATTTATTAAAATCGCAATTCCACTTGCGATTCCATCAGTTTTAATTGTATTCTTATTTAGCTTTGTTTGGTATTGGAACGAAACATTCATTACATCGCTTTATGCGGGTGGAAGAATAACACTTCCTTTAAAACTACAAGCATTTAGATCAAGCTATGAGACCTTATTCCCACCCGGAACTGCTGGTTCTGAGTTAAATGAGGCAATTATGCTTGCGGGCAACATGTTAACGATACTACCGCTTCTTGTGTTATACTTTATAGCACAAAGATATTTTGTTGAAAGTATTGATAGAACCGGTATTACAGGAGAGTAAAAAATGAAAAAAATTTTAATTATTTTATTACTATTATTTGTTTTAGTTGGATGTGATCCTAAAGCAAGCAATGAAAATCCAAATAAACTACCACCCCTAACACCACTTGAAGGTTGTGAAGTCCCAACCCTCGAAGATGGTTGGGTTTGTACATGGGCTGATGAGTTTAATGGTGATCAAATTGATGAAACAAAATGGAACTTTGAAGTCAATGATTATGGTGGAGGCAATAATGAACTCCAATATTACACAAAAGAAAATGCACAAATCGTTAATGGTAAATTAGTCATCACTGCTAAAAAAGAAGATTATAAAACTAGAGACTATACATCAAGTAGACTAACAACCAAATATAAAGGTGATTTTTTATATGGTAGATTCATCATTTCTGCAAAAATGCCCTCTGGTGCTGGCACATGGCCTGCAATTTGGATGATGCCAACGATGAACTCTTATGGTGGATGGCCAAATAGTGGTGAAATTGATATTATGGAATATGTCGGAAGACAACCTAACAATGTTTTATCCACGATTCATACTGAAAAATTTAACCATAAAATAGGAACGCAAATTGGCTATAATGTCAATGTGAATAATGCTGAGACTGAATTTCATAAATATGAAATCATTTGGAGTCCAGGAGAGATTTCAACATATGTTGATGATGTGAAATTTGCCACTTTTGGATATAGTGCAGAATTTAATCAAGATGTTCCCTACTATAAAGCATTTCCTTTCGATCAACAATTCTTTTTAATCTTAAATCTTGCTATAGGCGGAGGTTTAGGTGGACAAGTTAACAATTCAATCTTCCCAACTGCTTTTGAAATTGATTATGTCAGAGTTTATACTCAAGATTA
>CAYJDZ010000263.1:0-1712 GCA_964368955.1 uncultured Mariniplasma sp. | reverse complement strand
ATCAAATACAGTTAAAATACCTTTAAATGCAATTTCTAATATTAAAGGTATTTTTTTATTATTTCCAAGATTCATTTTATTTCATGGTAAGATAAAGTATATTAAATGGAGGCGACACTATGCTTAAAAACAGCTATCTCTTAGAACAATATGAAATTGTTCTACAAAAACACCCAAGCGAACATGAATTTCACCAAGCAGTTTTTGAAATGCTTGAATCAATAGATATTATCATTGATGATTATCCTAATTTCAGCAAAGAAAATATCATTGGTCGTCTATTAGAACCAGAAAAAATTATCTCTTTTAGAGTTGCTTGGATGAATCAAAAAGGTGAGGTAGAAGTCAATCGAGCATTTAGGGTTCAACACAGTTCAGTCATTGGCATTTATAAAGGTGGTTTGAGATTTCACCCTTCAGTTAACCAATCGATTTTAAAATTCTTAGCTTTCGAACAAACATTTAAAAACGCCTTAACCACACTTCCAATGGGAGGTGCTAAAGGGGGTAGCGATTTTGACCCTAAAGGTAGATCTGATGCAGATGTTTTAAGATTTTGTCAAGCATTTATGGCAGAACTTTTTCATCATATCGGTGATGATCTTGACATCCCTGCTGGTGATATAGGCGTGGGGAGACGTGAGATCGGTTATATGTATGGCTACTATAAAAAATTAAAGGAAGAAAATACTGGTGTTTTAACCGGTAAACATATCTCTTATGGTGGATCTTTAGTTAGAAAAGAGGCCACTGGATTTGGGTTAGTCTATTTTGTTGAAGAAGCTTTAAAGACAATCTTGAAGACTGATATTAAACACAAGAGAGTTTTAATATCAGGCTCTGGTAATGTCGCAATCTACACTGCTGTTAAAATAATAGAACTTGGTGGGATTGTCATTGGTATGTCAGATTCTAAAGGATATATCTATAATGAAAAAGGCATTGACATCGAATTGGTTAAAAAAATTAAAGAAATTGATAGAGCATCCCTAGATGTCTATCCGACTTATGATAAAAAAGGAGTCTATAAAGAAAACTCAAAACTCATGTGGGATATACCTTGTGATCTTGCTCTTCCTTGCGCAACTCAAAATGAGCTTGTTGAAACATCAGTCCAAAAGCTGATCAACAATCATGTCTTAATGATTTCAGAAGGTGCTAACATGCCAACCACTAAAAAGGGCATTGACCTCTTAAGAGAAAACAAAATCTTATTCGGTCCCGCAAAAGCAGCTAATGCTGGTGGCGTCTTAGTTTCTGGTTTAGAGATATCCCAAAATAGTCAATTTTATAGCTACAGCTACGAAAAAGTTAATCAGATATTATCTGATATCATGAAACAAATATTTCACGATATCTATGAAGTTTCGAAACGGTATCATATGGATAATGATCTACTCTTTGGTGCAAACATCTTAAGCTTTAAACGCCTTGCTAAAGCAATCCATGAACAAGGTGTTATCTAGAATTTTCTTTATTTAAGTATTCATGACATAGACAAAAAGCCATATAAAATGGCTTTTTACTTTTTAAATTATAGTTTTATTTTTGATTCAAATAAAATTCTTGATAAAGAATTTTAATCGTCTTTTCATAATCTTTGTTATGGACACCAATGATAATGCTAATTTCTTTTGAGGCTTGAGCAATAATTTTAATATTGATTTTATGTTTTCCAAGTGTTGAAAAAATACGACCTGAAACACCTGGTA
>CAYJDZ010000262.1:0-1719 GCA_964368955.1 uncultured Mariniplasma sp. | reverse complement strand
TTGTTCGTTAATTTCTTGAAGAATTTCACTTCTTTCAGGGTAGCGCGCAAATACTCCAGTTTGTGTATCTTTATCAAATGATACAAACTCTGAACTTACGTATTGAGCTTCTAAAGCTTCTTTAACAACCTTTAAGTCTTTTGAAGTTTCTCTTAAATTGATTTTTTGACCAGGTATTAAACGATAAGATGCAATATCTACTTTTTTACCATCAACTAAGATGTGTCCATGATTAACAAGTTGACGAGCTTGAGCTCTTGTTCTTGCTAAACCTAAACGATAGACTACATTATCTAAGCGTGATTCTAGTAAACGTAAGAAATTTTCACCATGAATACCCTTAATCTTAGATGCATCATTGAATGTTCTTCTAAATTGTTTTTCAGATACGCCATAAGTAAATCTAACTTTTTGTTTTTCATGAAGTTGTAGACCGTATCCACTAATTTTAGAACGACGTTGACCATGTTGACCAGGTGCGTAAGGACGTTTTTTTAATTCTTTTCCAGATTCTGAAATTGAATAACCCAAACGACGTGAAATTTTCCATGTTGATCCTGTGAAACGTGACATAATTTTTACCTCCTATTTTATTTTTTGGTGGCAAAAATTGCCATTTTCTCAACTAATAAGGTATCCCGATATTCTTTTCACCATAAAGCAGAATGGTTACTAAGGGCTCCTAAAGGTAGGGATCGCACTTACCAGCAAAAAACTGCCTGCTTTTTACCGACGCTATTTATTTTACCCTACTAAGGGTTAAAAGTCAATCAATTTTATGAGCAATTGCACAAAGGCTTCAAGAAAGCGAACAAACTCTGAATCAAAGCGATTATGAATTGGGCTATCAACATCTAAAACACCAAAAAGTTTATTTTCTTTATAGATAGGAACGACAACTTCAGATCTTGAATTGCTATCACACGCAATATGGTTAGGATGGGTAAGTACGTCACCCACAACCATCGTTTTTTTGTTGATTGCTGCTTCTCCACAGACACCACTACCTAAAGGGATAGTAGAACATGCAACATGTCCTTGGAAAGGTCCTACGGTCAATTGTGAGCCATCGTATAAATAAAAGCCAGCCCAGTTTAGATTTTCAAATGAATCAAATATAAATGCAGAGGCATTAGCTAATAATGCGATTTGATTGGGTTGTGTTTCTAATAATGCTTGTGCAGAATCTAATAATTCTCTTATTTTCATAATTTATCACCGAACATATTATAACATATATGTTAAAATAAATATGGTGATAAAATTGGATAAAAAAATATTAATTAGATTTGGAGATTTAATGTTAAAAGGAAATAACATTAATTTCTTCGTTAAAAGAGTTAGAATGCATGTTCAAGAAAAATTGAGAGATTTAGAAGTCAAATTTAAGTTTGAACATGATCGTATATATGTTGGATATATCTTAGAAGATGAAATCGAGATTTGTAAAAGATTAAAACAAATCCCGGGTATTTTTTCCTTTAGTATCGTTCATTTAGCTAAACTTGATATAGATGACATTGTAAGCGTCTCTATAGGTGTTTTAAACAGCGAGATTAAAAGGTTGAATCAAACTTTCAAGATAGAGACCAAAAGGGCAAACAAAGCATTCCCGATGACATCCTTAGAGATTAGTCAAAAGATTGCCCCAATGATTTTAGGGCGTGTAGATAAACAGTTAATTGTTGATGTGAAGCATCCAGAACAGATTCTTCATGT
>CAYJDZ010000261.1:0-1721 GCA_964368955.1 uncultured Mariniplasma sp. | reverse complement strand
AATTCGCCTTTTAGTACAAATGGTTTAATTTCACCAGCGAAGTTAATTGAAATTTCATGTGAGTTAAACGCCTTTAGAGCGTCTGTTAAATTCTTAGAATTAAACGCAATTTTAATAATTGGTCCGATCACATCCTCTACAGGAACGATCTCTTCAACTGCATTACCAACTTCATTATTTGTTGAAGAAACTTCAACGATATAATCTGGTCTAACATTCATTTTGACAATGTTATAGTTGTTATCTTTTTCACGTGGTGATAAAACACTTACACGTTCAACCGCTTTTAAAAGTTCCTCTTTATTGAATTTAACAATAATTGGGAATTCTTTTGGGATGATTCTAAGTGTATCTGGATAAACACCATCTAGTAATCTAGTTTGGAATAAGACGTTTTTAAATTTAAACAAAACCTTATTTGGGTTTATATACATCGATACATCTTCGTGAACAGCATCGAGTGTTCTGTTTAATTCATCGAAGCTTCTATTTGGAATAACGATATTAAATGGTTCGTAATCTGTTGATAGCGGCAATACTTTTTGTGAAAGTCTATATGAGTCTGTTGCGACGCAGTAGAGCTTATCATCTTCGTGCTTAAGATTAACGCCTGTTAAAATTGGACGTTTTTCATATTGCGATGTTGCATAGTTTGTTTCTTTAATAATGGCTTTTAATGTCATCGCATCTAATACGATTGGCTTGCCTAAATCTAGGAAATCAACATCAGGATACTCTTCAGCTTCCATCACTTTAAGTTTAAACTCAGAGCGATCTGCTTTAATAACCATCATTTTGTTTTCGATTAAAGAAATCTCAACACGATTAGATACTATTTTTCGCATAATTTCGATGAAGTATCTACCAGGTATAACCACTTTGCCAGGTGATGTGATTTCTAAAGATTCATCACTAACAATTGTTTGAATGGCGATATCTGTATTTGAAGCTGTAAGTATTAGATGATCATCAAAGACCTCTAATTTGATACCATTAAGTACAGGTAGTGGGGTTTTAACAGGTAACCCTCTTTGGATAACATTAAGTGTATCCAACAAAACATCTTGATTAATACTGAAGACCATAATTTTTCTCCTTTGTTATTATTATTTTCATTAAGTTATAACAATTAGTCGGTGTGGGAATGTGGATAACCCTTAAAAACCGCTTTCTTACACAATAATTATACCATATTGTCAACAAATTTACCACAATTTAATTGTTTGCTTTATCAATCTTTTTACGGATATTTTCAATGGCATATCTTAACTCTTCATTATGTTTTAATTCATTTTCGATTTTCTCACACGCAGCGAGCACGGTTGAGTGGTCTCTACCACCAAACAGTGAACCAATTGTTTGATAAGCAATGTTATACTTATTTTTAATAAGATACATTGCAATATGCCTTGGGAGTGTAAATTTCGCATTACGTCTTTTACCAATTAAATCGTGCACAGTTATTGTATAATAATCACTAACGACGCTTTGAATTCGATCATAGTTGTTCTCAGTTAAAGCCTCTGTTTTTCTTCTTGTTTTAATAAGTGTATCTAATGCTTCTGCAGCAGTATCAACATTAATTTCAATGTTGTTTGTGATGCAGTAAAATAAAACCCGCTTAAGTGCGCCTTCTAACTCTCTAACATTGGTTGAAAAGTAGCTTGCAATGAACTCTAAAACGCTTGAAGGGATATCAACAACATCGGGCGCTTCTGAGG
>CAYJDZ010000260.1:0-1733 GCA_964368955.1 uncultured Mariniplasma sp. | reverse complement strand
CTGATAGACCTAAATAGAATATAACCGCGTGCCTTAAAGGTAACCCCCCGATAGCCCCCTATGCTTGTAATTAAATAAAATTTATAATTTTCAAAAAATCATTATTATTATGACAAAAGAAGAAAAAAGCATGTTAGCCATGTTGCAAATCAAAGTAGACAACGGACAAGAACTTTCAGGTATGGAACAATCTCAATATGACTACTTAATCAAGTTAGAAAAACCAATTGAAAATGTAGGAGTACAAGTTGAAACAGTTGAAAATTTGGATAACTTGTTTATTCCCGTTGTACAATCTTATACAGATTTCAAAAGTTCATTTATGATTGTTGTAGATTCTGCTATCATTGTCAATGTACCAACGGATTCAATTAGGAAATTGATTCTTGGAAGTAAACCTCACCTTGAAGAGAACATGAGCGACTGGATGCCATCAGAGGCTGAATTGTTAGCTGCTGGTAAGATTATGTGTGATCTTAAAGTAGAAGGAGTAGAGGATAATCAAACCGTTACAAAATCACTTTCATTAAATCGTATGATTTCAATGGACAAAAGCAATTCATGGGCAAAAGTTTACAAAGTGATAGGTGATAAGAAAGTACTTATTATCTCTAAAATTATTTATGATGCTGAAAAACGAGAAGTAATTTTCTCATAATTTTTACAAGGGAGAGGGAAACCTCTTCCTTTTTTTAATGGCTGTAGTTCTTACGTGTTTTTCCTTCCTTACTACTTTCCTATGGTGTTTTTTGAAGATTGTATATAACGTGCTGATAATCATTAATAGAGTATCAGTGAGTTACAAAATAGCTAAAGCGTTGAGTGATAACACTAAGGTGCGAATCCTCTCGGGGTGGAGACCGCTGTATATCTACAAGACCTTTTTAGTACCTTTTAAAGCCATTTAGAGCTATTACAAAGCTTTAATATAGAATATAACTGTACTGCATGCCAGTAGCTTATGTGGACCATCTAATGCTTTAATACATATAAAGTGGCTTAACACGCTGATACAGAGAGGATAGGGATCACCTAAAAGTGGCATAGAGTTCTTTACTGTTACCTTTGTGTAGGTTCTTACATAGTATAACAGTGTATTGAGTATATAGATAACCATGATATGGGGTGTATTTGGTTCAACTATGCTCTTGATATGTGGTATGTTTGGCGTTGTTTGTTGTGTTGTCTGTGTCTAATTGGATACATAACACGTAAAATAGAATTGATGCTCTTAAATGAAGCGTATCAATGTTGAATATGAATTATTAACAACTAAAACTTATATATAATGGATAGATTAACTTTCGTCAATGAATTGACAGGTGATAAGTATGTATTTATCAATGATTTTATGCAACATGTGTTGTATAAAGGTGAATATGTATCTAGACTAACTTTGTTTCCAAATAGTAAAATGAATTGGAACAGCGGATATTTAATTAAAGAAGATGGTCATATAGTATGTGCAATAGAAGCCAACAACCATATTGCACAGTTTGATGGCTGTCATCATTTGAATATAACAATTTAAAACTTATAATTATGAATGTAGATCAAATTAGAGCAAAAATAGCTAAGATCAGATTTGACTTGGCTGCTTTGGAATGTCCTTCAATTACCAGTGATGATGTTGCTGACGTGTCTGATGCATATCAAGACAGGTTAGAGTATAACGATAGGTATATGGTTAGTGCGCCTATTCCGAAACTAAAATTAAAGCACTAACGTAACCA
>CAYJDZ010000259.1:0-1735 GCA_964368955.1 uncultured Mariniplasma sp. | reverse complement strand
CTTTAAGTGCTAGTTCTTTCATTTGACTTTCATCTTTCTCTTTACCCCTTTTATAATTCATCCATCTAACGATTTAAAAAAGTAGGCAAAAAGATCAAAGCTTAACGCTTTATCTTCTTTTAAAATAAACGCATCAATCTTATATGCTGCATCATCATTTAAACGCTGCATGTGATCAGCATAAATTAAGGTTGACTTGATACTCACGTGGCGCATTAACTGTCTTGTCGCCTCTAATGAGCCCCCTCTTAATAGATTAACAAAAGCTGTCATGTGTCTTAAGCAGTTAGGTGTAATGCCTAAATCATCTAAGCCACAAGACTTTAAGACTCTTGGAAACATTTCGTAAAAGAAAGTTCTAGATAAATGGGCTTTAGGAGAGACTTGCTTGTGAGATATAAATAAATAAGGGTTTTGATCAACTCTCATACTTAAATAATCATCTAAGGCTTCTCTAGCGCCTTTGGATAACTTTACAAAAGTCTCATTGCCATTTTTATGATTTCTCTTTAGATAAAGGAGGGCACTTTCTTCTTTTATTTGATAATCAACAATTTTAGCATTGATGATTTCAAAGCGTCTTAAAGCTGAGGTCATCATTAAAATAATAATCGCGTGATCACGATAATGCCACAGATATGTTCTTGACGCTTTTGTATGCAAGATCAGGTGTTTGGCTTGCTTGATTGAAAGCATTGGCTTTTTGATCCTATGTTTAATCCGCTCATTTTTAATTAAGCGCATCACATCATATGCATATGCATCAGATAACTCAAGACGTTTTTGATGTATCCTTAAATAGCGATATAGCCCTTTTAGCGCTGATATTTGAATATAAATCCAGTGTGCTGAATCACCAATGCTTCTTCTACTTTGACGGTAATGAATGACATCACTTGTTTTAGCATATGTGATTTCATTTTCCCTTAAATAGGTTATGTAATGCTTAAACGCGTATTGATAAGATTTATGCGTTGAGCTTGAGATATCTTTTTGCAAGAGATATGTTTTACTCAAAGGTTCTAAAGGGTGTGTTTTCATAAGGTTTTGGCCTCCATACTTAAATCATTTATGAATAACTTTTTATTTTTTCTTGATGTTCTAAGGTTCTTCTTTTAAAATATAGGACTCAACCGCTTCTTCTGAATCATCTTTTAAACGGTCAATATGATGTGCATAAATTAAAGTCGCAGACATATGTGCATGACGCATAAATCTTTTCGTCTCCTCCAAAGAACCTCCTCTAAGTAAGTTAATCGTCGCAGCTGTATGTCTTAAAGAATGTGCTGTAATCTTTGTATGCTCTAATTGAGCATCTTTTAAGATGCGTTTAAACATCGCGTTAAAAAAGGTTCTTGAAAGATAGGGGATATGCGTTTTTTTTGAATGAGAAATGAAAAGATAAGGATTTTTATCTTTTCTCTTTTCTAAATAATCCTCAATGGCTTCTTTAACTCCAAGCGGTATGTTTACAAACTCATCTTTAGAGCTTCTACCTTTGCCTTGTATATATAAAATCAACTGATGATTAACGACTTTTAAGTCTTTCTTTTTTGCCCGTCTCATTTCAATACTTCTAAGGCCTGTCGTGATCATCAAATAGATCATCGCATGATCTCTATAATGCCAAATATAACGTCTACCTTTTTTAGTCCTTAAGATCAGCTGTTTAGCTTCTTCTATGGTTAAAATTGGCTTTGATATCTGTTTTTTTATATGGACATTTCTAATAGAT
>CAYJDZ010000258.1:0-1742 GCA_964368955.1 uncultured Mariniplasma sp. | reverse complement strand
TTGCTGATGAAAGAAATGTGATGGCTGATGATGCACATTATCAATTTATGGATAAGACAGCTTTAGTCAAACACTTTTCTGATTATGATTTCGTCTTTAAAAACTTAGATGAAATGATTTACTCAATCACTTTTAAGTGGGAAAAACCGATTTTTGATATGCCTAAATACGATATTAAAGGTGCATCATCAAAAGCATTTTTAAAATCATTATCGATTAAAGGATTACAAAAACGACTAGAAAAAACGAATAAAAATCATAAGATATATCAAGAAAGACTCGTCTATGAATTAGATATCATTCATAGCATGGGGTTCGATCATTATTTTTTAATTGTATTTGACTTTGTAAGATACGCAAAAACACACGATATCCTAGTTGGCCCAGGTAGAGGGTCTGCTGCAGGATCACTGGTTTCATATTGTTTAGGCATTACAGATGTGGATCCTATAGCATATGATTTACTTTTTGAACGCTTCTTAAATCCGGAGCGAATCACCATGCCAGATATCGATATGGATTTTCCGGATAATAAAAGAGATGAAGTTATCGCCTATGTTCAAGAAAAATATGGAAAAAACCATATGATTTCAATAGCTACATTTGGAACATTTGCCCTACGCTCATCAATAAGAGACATTGCAAGGGTTATGAAAATAGATATTCAAAGAGTAAATGCGATTATTAAAAGAGTTTTAAATGACCAAGTTGATACGAATGACGAAGAAACGGTTAGACTATTAGAGGTTGCTAAAAAGATAGAAGGGCTGCCTAGACAAACAGGTACTCATGCAGCAGGCATGATTTTAGCTAGTCAAGATTTAACCAAATATATCCCTTTGCAAGAAACAAGTAATAACTTTTTTCAGTCTCAATTTGAGGCAAGTGATCTAGAATCCCTAGGACTACTGAAAATTGATTTTCTAGGGATTAGAAACTTACAAATCATTCATGATGTTGTAGAGATGATACAAGCAGAAGAACCATCTTTTCAACTCTTAGATATTCCTTTAGACGATAAAAGAACATATGACCTATTGAGTCAAGCAGAAACTGAAGGCATTTTTCAATTAGAATCAAATGGGATGAAAAATGTTTTGAGAAAATTAAAACCGAATACTTTTGAAGATATTATAGCGATACTTGCTTTATTTAGACCGGGCCCTATGGATCATATTGATCTATATATCGAAAGAAGAAATGGTAAACCATATGAAATCATTCACCCTAAACTGACTGATATCTTAAAACCAACCTATGGGATTATCATCTATCAAGAACAAATCATGAGGATTGCAAATGAGTTTGCTGGATATTCGCTTGCAGAGGCTGATTTACTGAGAAGAGGTATCTCCAAAAAAGATATTAATATCCTAGAAAAAGAACGTGCAAGATTCATTGAAAAATGTGAGTTAAAGCATTATTCAAAAGACATAGCTGAGTTAATATATGATCTAATTGTTAAATTTGCAAATTATGGATTTAACAGAAGCCATAGTGTTTCATACAGTTTAGTTGCATATCAAATGGCTTATCTAAAATCAAATTATTATAATAAGTTTATGACTATTCTATTATCAAATAGTGTTGGAAATGATAAGATGACATATGAATATATACAAGAGTTGAGAAAACATCAAGTTGATATTTGTGCACCAGATATAAATCTATCTAATCATCGATACTCATTAAATAAAAATAAAATCATTATGCCATTAACAAGTATAAAAAGTATCGGTAAG
>CAYJDZ010000257.1:0-1758 GCA_964368955.1 uncultured Mariniplasma sp. | reverse complement strand
GAATAGCAGGCGTTGACATTCCACGCGACAAGCGCGTCGTGGTTTCGTTGACCTACATATATGGTATTGGAACATCAGCTTCCAAACAAATATTAAAGAATGCTAATGTGAGCGAAGAAATTCGTGTTAAAGCATTAACAGAAGATGAACTAAATCGCATTCGTACAGAATTAGGAAATTATGTAGTTGAAGGTGATTTACGTAGAGAAACAACATTAAACATCAAACGTTTAATGGAAATTGGTTCTTACAGAGGCATACGCCATCGTAGAGGATTACCTGTTCGTGGACAAAACACTAGAAATAATGCACGTACAAGAAAAGGTAAACCAAAGGCAATTGCTGGCAAGAAGAAATAAGGAGGAATAGAACATGGCACGTAAAAAAACAACGAAACGTAAAGTTAGAAAGAATATTCCCCTTGGTGTAGCACACATTCATACGACTTTTAACAATACAATTGTAACAATCACAGACGGTGATGGAAATGCTATTGCTTGGAGCAGTGCAGGTGCGCTAGGCTTCAAGGGTAGTAAAAAATCAACACCTTTTGCCGCTCAAATGTCTGCAGAAGCTGCAGCTAAATCAGCAATGGATAATGGTATGCTTAGAGTAGAAGTTTCAGTTAAAGGACCTGGTCCAGGACGTGAAGCAGCGATTAGATCGCTACAAGCAGCAGGTTTAGAAATTACTGCAATTAGAGATGTAACACCAGTTCCACATAATGGATGTAGACCACCAAAACGTCCACGTGGATAATCTTAAGGAGGGGTAACTAGTGAAAGATTTAAAATTTGAAAAACCAACCGCAGTTGAAGAAATTTCAAAAGATGGATATAAAGGACGCTTTGTCATTAAACCATTAGATCGTGGTTACGGTATTACTTTAGGTAATGCCCTTCGTAGAGTTTTATTATCATCATTACCTGGCGCAGCTATTGTAAATATTAAAATCGACGGCGTAGAACATGAGTTCTCCACAATCGAAGGTGTTTATGAAGACGTCATGGGTATTGTCCTAAATTTGAAAAAAGTAATATTTAAAGTTGAATCAAATGATCCAGAATTTGAACAAAAACTTGAATTATATATGGTAGGCTCAGGTAAAGTAACTGCAGCTGATTTTAACCATGTCGATGGTATTGAAGTTATCAATCCTGATCAAGAAATAGCTAACCTAACGGATGCAGGCAGACTTTCTATGGAAGTCACTGTAAGAAGAGGTGTTGGTTATGTGAGCGCTGAAAAAAACAAAGTATATAGCAGAAATGAAAAAAGCGTTATCCCAATTGACTCAATTTATACACCAGTAAGTCGTGTATCTTATCATGTTGAAAAAACTTTAAGAGATCACGATGAATTGGCATTAGATATTGAAACAAATGGTGCAATTGAAGCCAAAGATGCTTTAGCACTTGCCTCAAAAATGCTAATTGACTATTTTAACGTCATCGTTGAGATTAGTGAACAAGCTCAAGAATTTGATTTCATCTATGAACAAGAAGAAGAGCCAGTCAATAAAAAGTTAGAATTAACAATCGACAAACTCGATTTATCTGTTAGACTATATAATAGTTTAAAACGTTCAGGCATTTCAACAGTTGCACAAATTGTGAGTCAAACTGAAGAAGATGTCATGAGATTTAGATCATTAGGTAGAAAATCATTTAAAGAATTAAAAGAAAAACTATTAGAACATGGTCTAGAATTTAAGAATTCTTCAAACAAAGAATCAAAATTTCATTTAGACGATGAAGA
>CAYJDZ010000256.1:0-1765 GCA_964368955.1 uncultured Mariniplasma sp. | reverse complement strand
AGTCGTTATAAAATGAATGGATAGACGATTCTTGATAGAGTAAATAAGGAAGCCACGCATCATTAATCCCTACCCATATAAAACATACATCAGGTTTTAAAACAATAACATCAGACTCTACTCTTTTTAGTAAATCTTTAATGCGTTGTCCACTAATGCCTCTATTGATGAATTTATCTTCATTAAATATCTGACTTAACTGATGTATAAAACCTTGTCCTAAATCATCTGGGCAAAGCTTATTTCTATGCGATTCAGTTACACTATCTCCAAAAAATAAATATGTATTCATATACACTCACCTATACATATAATAACAAATTTTGGCAATAAAACCTACTCTTTTCATGTCAATACAAGATAAAAGGTCAGGAGTAAATCCTGACCTTAATTTATCTTTAATCATAAAGTTCTAATTTAAGAAGTTTAATGGTAAATCAGTTAATTTGTATTCATCTAAATCTTTTGGAAAATCCGGGAATTTAATATTCATATCCATAACAATTTTTGCCGATAGATCAAGACTCATTTGTTCATTAACCATTTTGATATCTATTTCAACACCCATCTTTTCAACAACTCCATCTTTGATTACGATACCTATTGATAAGTCTAGAGTTTGAAGTTCAGCTAACATCTCGTCTAAATCAGCCTCAAATTCAACATAATACTCTTCTGTCCATGCTTCATTTTCTTTCATAGCATCAAAGAGATCTCTTTTTTTATCGATGATGTCTTGTTTGGTAAAGGCAATCATCAATGTATATGTTGATCCACTCTTATAAATACTAATGAACCCTTCTTCCATCATAAATGCCATCATATCATTATTATCTATTAATTCAGCTGGGTTAATTTCTATACCTGCAAAATCATCTAGAAGTCCTTCAGGTGTATTATAGATTTGATCCCACATCAGTTGTGTGATCCCTAAATTCATCTTATATTTTCCATCTTTTATGAATTCATTATCTTCTAATCCAGTCACTTGTGCATCATAATATAAGTATTGATTTGTAAAGTAAGCATTTAGCTTACCTTCTATTTTTTCATCAGTATCTTCTTTGAGTTCATCAACATAGTTAACTGCCATGTTGTAGTTGATCGTATTTTGAGATAAAAGACTAACTTCATCAATTTGATCACTAAAAGATACATAAGTCTTAGATGACATAATCAAAGACAGTGAATTATCTGATACTTTATTAGGTGAGAAGAAACCATTTACTTCTTGATCCATTTTCAAATTCAAATCTATAGATAGCATCATAGCTTGTTTCATTTGAGTTTCCATATCAACGTCTGCTAATAATGTATTGACTTCATCAACAGTCATTTCTACTTTTTTACTTTCTTTAACTTCAGGAAATTCACCTAGCCCAGTATTACCGCATGCGCTAAGTATAAGTAGACTTACAAAAACAATTATAAAACTTAATATTTTTTTCATATGTTATACCTCCATGTCTATTCTATGATATAAGGGTTGTTTTGTAAAGAAAAGAGACCAAGTCTCTTTTTTTAAAATTTTATAAAATACCTAATTCATCAGCAATTTCTAAAAATATATCATTAACTGGAAAATATTCAACATCCATTTTTTTGAATATTTTAAATGTCATATGGTCAAGTTGTTTATACATGAGTTCAGGTATGTCTTCTTTATTTTCCAATTTCTTTGTAATATCTTGTTCAAAATCAATTAGATCCGCCATATCAGCTTCATCATAATCATCAAAACTTGCTAATTCATTTTGAAAATCAA
>CAYJDZ010000255.1:0-1779 GCA_964368955.1 uncultured Mariniplasma sp. | reverse complement strand
GCAATATACATCTATTACTTTTTTAAAGAGTCAACAAAAGATGTACAAACAGTTAAAAAGACTAATATATTTAAGAGTTTAAAAGAAGTAACACAAATCAGACCAAGCTTACTTTTCTTTTTAATCTCATTAACTTTCATGACAATTGGGGCAACTAACTTAGGAAAATATATTGATGTGTATTTTGATGAACTTGGGTATGATCCACTAAAATTAGGTACATTTGTCTTTATGACAGGCATTGTATCAGTGTTAACAAGTGTCTTTATTGTTCCTTATTTTTCTAGAGTTAAAAAACAAATCGTTGCAATTGCTATTACACAGACAATCAGTGCTGCAATTGTTTTCTATGTTTTTAGAGCATCCAACTTCTTACTTGCAGTTTATACTGTATATATGATTTATGTGATTTTTAAAGCCATCTATCAACCTTTAGAACAAAACTATATCTCCCTTCATGCAAAAGAAGGCAAGTTTGGTAGAGTCATGGGGGTTAGACAATCATTTTTATCTATTGGCATGGTAATAGGGCCTTTATTAGGTGGATTCTTATATGAAAAAAGTTCATTATTACTCTTTGATTCATCAGCAATAACATTTTTAATAGGAGTTTTGTTGTTAGGTGTGGTTTATGTATTAGAAAAAAAACACCAACAACAAATTAAAGAAGATGTTTGATAAACAAATGATGGAGTCATATAGCTTTTTAACAAAAGCGGAATTAATCAAATGGATAAAAAGATTATTAGTTGAAATGGTTAATTACTTTCCTGAATTAGAAGAAGAACAAAATTTAGTAACTTTAATTTTTGATAATTATGAAAATGGTAGTTTATCTATAGGATCCGCTAGAGTAGAAGCATTCAAGATGCATGAGAAAGCTAGAAATTCAAATTCACTAGAAAGTAAATTGATTTATAGAGTTTATGGACAAGCTCTTTCTACTATTCATGTGAAAACACATGCATTTCATGCAGCTAATTATTTGCTTAAACTCTATCATACAAAAGAAATGGATATAAAAGCTTTATTTCAAGAACAAACAGAAAAATTAAATGAATATAAAGGGAAAGCAAATTAAGTGACTTAAAAGCATCTAGATGATATAATTTATGTATCAAACATCTTGTCAAATATGTATTGATTAATCCACTTTCTCCGGATTACAAAGAAAAACACGCCCCCATTTAGCGTGTTTTTCTTTTTATAAAAAAAGTGATGATTATTCATCACCTAAGTGGATCCAGTATCTTTCTATAATTTTATGATCAGTGACATCATACATTTCGTTTTCTAGTATGCCACCACAAGCAAGTATCGTCTTTGCAGAGGCAAGATTAGATTTATCACATACAATCAAAGCTCGAGTAATTCCTTTGCGCTTTGCCATGTCAAGTGCTTGAGTCAACATAATTTTTGATAATCCCTTACCACGCATTGATGGTCTAATACCATAGGCAATATGACCTCTAATTTTTAATAAGATTTCATCTAGGTAATGTCTAATATTCACAAATCCTAAGATGTTTTGTTGCTCATCAATGAAAAAGTAATTAGAATCAGGTACATAACCTCTAGGTAGGTTTATGTCGTGTTCAGCTTGATGAAAATAGGCTAATAATTCTTCATAACTCATATTTTTCATATCAGATGTTAATGGTGTCATTGATTCTTCATCCCAATCATTGAGATAATCAAGATATTTCTCTTTAAATTCAAGTGTTGGCTTTACTAATTTATACATTTTATCTACCTCTATATATAGGATAACATTTTTTA
>CAYJDZ010000254.1:0-1814 GCA_964368955.1 uncultured Mariniplasma sp. | reverse complement strand
TGCTGGTATTAGAACACCAAAACCCATTTCTGAGTTAAAAGCTGACAACGCCGCTTTATACGAAGAATTCTTCAACATTTCTAAAACTTTAGAAAAACATTACCGCGATATGCAAGACATGGAATTCACAATCGAACGTGGAAAACTTTACATGTTACAAACTCGTAATGGAAAAAGAACAGCTCAAGCTGCTTTAAAAATCGCTATCGATTTAGTTAAAGAAGGCTTATTAACAAAAAAAGAAGCTGTTTTAAAAGTTGACCCTTCACAATTAGACGCTTTACTCCATCCTCAATTTGATCCTGAATCATTAAAGAATGCAAAAGTTATCTCTACAGGTTTAAACGCTTCTCCAGGGGCTGCAACAGGTCGTGCTGTCTTCACCGCTGAAAGAGCTGCTGAACTTGTTAAAAAAGATAAATTACCTGTTATTCTTGTTCGTCAAGAAACCAGCCCAGAAGATATCGAAGGTATGGTTATTGCAAAAGGTGTTTTAACATCAAGAGGTGGAATGACTTCACACGCTGCCGTTGTAGCTAGAGGCATGGGTACTTGCTGCGTAGCTGGTGCAGGAGAAGTTAAAGTTCACGAAGAAGGAAAATACTTCGAAGTTAATGGAAAACGTTATAACGAAGGCGATTGGATTTCTTTAGATGGCTCTACTGGAAAAATTTACGGTGAAAAAATTAAAACTGTTGATGCAACTGTTTCTGGCGACTTTGCTGAATTAATGGCATGGGCAGATGAATTCAGAAGCTTAAAAGTAAGAACCAATGCAGATACGCCTAGAGATGCTAAAGTTGCTTACAACTTTGGTGCTGAAGGTATCGGACTTTGCAGAACTGAACATATGTTCTTTGATGCAGACCGTATTCCTGCAATGCGTGAAATGATCGTCTCAAAAACGTTGGAAGAAAGACAAGCGGCTTTAGCTAAGTTACTACCTATGCAAAGAAAAGACTTTATTGGTCTTTACGAAGAAATGCATGGTTTCCCAGTGACGATTCGTTACTTAGATCCACCACTACATGAATTCTTACCAACAGAAGATGACGATATCAAAGAATTAGCTAAAGAAATGGGAATCAGCTATGAAGCTTTAAAAGCTACCGTTGTTGATTTACACGAAACTAATCCTATGTTAGGACATCGTGGTGTACGTTTATCAGTTACTTACCCTGAAATCGCTGTTATGCAAACAACTGCTGTTATTGAAGCAGCAATTGATGTTAACAAACGAGGAGGAAAAGTCGTTCCCGAAATCATGATTCCACTTGTTGGCGATATTAAAGAATTAAAATACGTTAAAGACATCGTTGTCAAAACCGCTAATGAAATCATCAAAAAAGCAGGCGTAAAACTTGATTACTTGGTTGGTACCATGATTGAAATTCCAAGAGCTGCTTTATTAGCTGATGACATTGCTAAAGAAGCTGAATTCTTTAGTTTTGGTACAAACGACTTAACCCAAATGACCTTTGGATTTAGCCGTGACGATGCAGGTAAATTCTTACCTGATTATTATGGCAAAAAGATTTTTGAAAGCGATCCATTTGCTCATGTCGATACCAAAGGTGTTGGCAAATTAATGAAGATGGCTGTAGACCTTGGTCAATCAGTTCGTCCAAATATCAAACTTGGTATTTGTGGTGAACATGGTGGCGATCCAGTTTCTGTCGAATTCTGCCATAGCATTGGATTATCTTATGTTTCTTGCTCACCATTCCGCGTTCCAATCGCACGTTTGGCTGCTGCTCACGCAAACATTAAAAATCCTCGCTAAGTTTATTTATTTACATTAGACCGACAACATT
>CAYJDZ010000253.1:0-1818 GCA_964368955.1 uncultured Mariniplasma sp. | reverse complement strand
TTGCTTTTTCATTAATCCTTGCAGCAATATCTGCATCAACTGCAACTGCTGCAATATTAATGATCATTAGACAATATAAGTCTTATGGTCCCGTCACAAAGGCATTACTATCAGTGACAGCACTTGATGATATATTAGGGATTGTTGCGTTTGGATTTTTAATGTCGTTAGCTAAAATATTGTTATCTAACTCAGCTCCTCAGTCTATTGTTTTACTCATTGCAAAACCGTTTATAGAAGTATTTGGTTCACTTTTGATTGGTCTTGTGTTGGGATATGTATTATCAAAACTTGTGAATTACTTTAATCGCTATCGTGATGAAATTCAACTACTCGTTTTATTAACTGTGTTTTTTACAATAGGTATTAATTATTATTTAAATGAATTGTTATCTGCATATCAAATTGCATTTTCTCACTTACTTTCTAACATTATGATTGGTGCAGTGATAGCAAATCTGGCACATAAACCTGATAAAGCATACAATTCAATTAATGATTTATCAACCCCATTTTATGTCTTGTTTTTCACACTAGCTGGTGCTAGTTTAGATTTATCAATTCTAAAGTCAGAAATACTCATTGTTTTACTAGCAGCAGTCTATATCGTTACAAGAGCTATTGGAAAACTAGTTGGTATCTATATTGGTGCAACGATATCAAAAGCACCTAAAACCGTTAAAAAGTATCTTGGGTTTGCCCTATTTCCACAAAGTGGAATATCCATTGGTTTGCTTGTTATTGTTTCAGCTCAAGCTGAATCACTATATCCAGTGGTATCAACTGTAATTTTATTATCAATTTTAGTTTATGAGACCATTGGGCCACTTTTTGCAAAATATGCAATCACAAAAGCCGGTGAAATTGATGGCTTAGGTGAAATTGATGATGTATCCTAATGATAAGGAGGAAACTATTATGGAAGTTTTAGTAATCGTCTTAAATGACTTGAATTACCTTGATTCAATTTTAGAAAAACTAATTGAGTTAAAAGTAAGAGGGGCAACAATCCTAGATTCAGAAGGCATGGCAAGTGCTCTAAGACATCAAGATATTTTCAAAATGTTATTTACGGGACCTTTTCAAAAATCTGATCAAGAAAGTTATTCAAAAACCATTTTTAGCGTTATTCGCGATAAAGAAACTGTAGAAAAAGCTATCCAAGAAATTAAACAAATTGTCAGTGATTCAAAGAAGAATGTGATAGGATTTATGTTTACCTCACCTGTATCAGGGATTTATCACATGAGATAATAACTTATTTAAATTAATATATGTTTATTTGCATTATAGGCGTAAACAATAAATAGCTGACCTTTTTGGTAAGCTGTATCTATTTTTCACTTATTTTAGGTATAATGTATTTAGGTGATAAATTGGAAACAAAACTTGAACTGGTTAAAGGTATAGGACCTAAACTTTTATATAATTTTAGAAACAATAAAATATGGTCTACATATGACCTTATTTTAAACTATCCAAAAGCTTATGAAGATTTTTCAATTGACCACGTTCATCACTTGAAACACAAAGATAAAATAACTGTTTCTGGAAAAATAGTCACACCTATAAAAAGCAATCCCTATTCAAAAATTCATGTTTCTAGTTTTCAAATGGAATTGATGGGTGAAAAAATAGAAGTTGTTTCATTTAATAAACCATACTTAGCTAAGCAATTTATTTTAAATGACGAAGTTGTTGTAAAAGGAACGTATCAACTTTATAAACATCAAATTATTGCGCAAGCAGTTGTTAAAAAAGAAAAGAATGTTGAAATTAAACCGATTTATAAAATAGAAAATGTATACGATAAAACAA
>CAYJDZ010000252.1:0-1823 GCA_964368955.1 uncultured Mariniplasma sp. | reverse complement strand
GATAAGCAAGAAAGAAAAATGATATATTTTTCTGAAGCTTATTTGAACCAACCAACGTCAAATGATAAAACAATTGATTATCAAGCGTTATCACAACTACAAGATTCACTTAGCTATAACTTGAATATAGCTTATGATAGTGAAAAGTACTATACACGTTATGAAAATAACACTTTTATCGATGAAGATATTTACATCTATGGTGAAGGAAATAGAACGGTTTTATTGAATCAAAGTGTCGATATTATTTTGTATCATCGTTCGATGGGTGAAGTAACTATAACGATGAATGGTGTATCAATCTCAATCCCTGAACAAAGTTATGGTGACACGGTACTAAGTAGTGATTTTTATAATGAAGTTTCTGCTGATTTTCTAGAGTTGTTAGAAAGCACATATACGATTACGCCTAAAAAATATGCTTCAATAAGTGTAAGTGGATTTTATGCAGGTAATAAACTATTAAACACGCTAGATTCAGACTTATATAGAGTTTACTATCCAGCCAATATATCAAGTAACGATAGAGAATTACAAGTCTTTTTCCTAAGCTTTTTAGCAGTTATTCTACTTTCTTTATTTGGCGTTTTCCTATATTCAATTGTGCACGCAGTCACAAAAAATGTGATGAATGCAAGAAAGAAAGATTTTGCGATATTTAGATCGATTGGAGCAAACAAATCAACACTTGCACGACTTGTCGTTATCGAACAGGTTATGATGTCAGTGATTGGGTTTATCATCACAATCATCTTGCTCAATGTACTAAGCGCTAACATTTATGTTATAAGAAATTCAATAAAATATATGGAAGTTAAAGATTATTTTATTCTGTTATTTGCATTTATGTTCTTTGGAGCTTGGCTTGGTTTAAGATTTAATAAAAAAGTGTTTAATCAATCAGTTATCGAAACACTTTCTCAAAGTAGGGGTGAATAATCATGATTAAAGTCAATCAATTAAATAAATATTTTAATAGACGCAAAAAAAACGAAATTCATGTCTTAAATGACGTCACAGTAGAATTCCCAGAAAAAGGACTTGTCGTTTTATTAGGGCCATCTGGTTCAGGTAAAACAACCCTACTTAACGTTTTAGGTGGGCTTGATAAAGTTCAAAATGGAACTATTGACTTTGATGGGAACACCATTGAAGGCTATGATGTCCACGCTTGGGATAAGATTAGAAATGAATATGTGGGTTATGTATTCCAAAACTACAACTTACTTCCTGAGCTCTCTGTTTATGATAACATCGCATTTGTTTTAAAGATGATGGGCATTAAAGATTTAGAGGTTATCGATAAACGTGTGGTCTACATCTTAAAAGCAGTTCACATGTATCCTTTTAGAAAGAAAAAAGCTTTACAACTATCTGGTGGACAGCAACAAAGAGTTGCCATCGCAAGAGCACTTGTTAAAAATCCTAAAGTTATTATCGCAGACGAACCAACAGGTAACCTAGATAGTAAGAACACGCTTGATATTATGAATATTATTAAGCAAATTTCAAAAGAGAAATTAGTTGTTTTAGTGACTCATGAAAAACAAATTGCTAATTTTTATGGTGATCGTATTATTGAAGTCAAAGATGGAAAAATCGTCTCTGACATCAATAATGAGTCAAATGATGATGGCAGTATCGGTAAAGATGATACCATCTATTTGAAAGATTACAATCATATCGCTGATAGTGTTCAAAATGGTATTAATCTAAGTATCTATAGTGATCATGAAGATGATTTGAAAGATTTAAATATAAAACTCATCGTAAAAAACAAAACGCTTTACTTAGACATTAAATCACCATACGATAAAGTTAAA
>CAYJDZ010000251.1:0-1848 GCA_964368955.1 uncultured Mariniplasma sp. | reverse complement strand
TTTTGAATAATTAGTTTTTAGAGAAAGATCATTGAAGTTCAATGGTCTTTTGTTTTTATGATCAAAAGTAATAATCATTTTTTTATGCGACAGAAAGAAAGGTAAGTATGAACTTATAAGGACAAAATGGATGAGTTGAATTTTAATACCACTCATGAATTTTCAGGGTTTTCATCTTTAAAAAACACCTGTCTCTTGAGTTAGTGGAGCATTGTTTGAGAGTTCACTTTATAATTGAAGAATTGGTCATGATTATTTCATTTTTATACAGATTCGTTTAGTTTATTAATTTATGATACACTAAAGGACGGTTATCAAAGCATCCTATAAACATTCATTTGAGAAAGAATGGATTGTTGAAATTATAAATGGGCTTGCTCAAAACACTATAATGATATTTAGAATCTTTTAGATTCAAAGATTACCCCTAATTATTGAAAAATTTAACCTGATATTGGCTTTTGATGAATAAAGATAGAAAGTAAAAAAAGCACCAATATTTAAATGGTACTATAATTTATAAGTCAAATTATATTAGGTTGATGTTATATAATTTAATCAAAGGTTACTTTTTTGACAAAAATTTTGCTGGCATTAACATATTGGAAACAATCAAGATTAGGAATACATTTTTATCAATTTTGATAACTCTTTCTGGGCTTCCTTGTTACCTTTATCCGCTGCAGATTTTAAGTAATCATATGCTGTTTGTAAGTAGTAGTTCCCTAATAAATACTCAGTAACGGAATTTCCTTTTTCAGCCACCTCTATACAAAGATTCAGTATCTTTTCTATGGCCATGTTATGTGAAAACGCAAGGTTTAAAAACTTCAGGGCATTTTTAGAACCGCTATCAATAGCTTTTTTAATGTAATCCAACCAAATATCATTTAGATTATCAAAGAAGTCACCTAATAGATTCGAACAATAATCATTTGCTTTATCTTCTAATTCGATTTTTTTTACTGCTTTAAGTAAATACAGAAACGCCTTATCTGGATTTTGTGGAACAATTTCCCCTAGTCTATAATAATGAGCGATTTCAATAAGTGCATCACTTTTTAAGATAGAACCAGAGGTTACTGTGTGTTCTCGATCAATAATTTCATCAATAAAAAACAAAGTGAGATAATCAGGCGATCGTTTATCATCTAAGGATACTATTTTGTTTTTTATTAATCTTTCTAAAGCTTTTTTAGCAGCGAGGCAACTTTCTTTTGAAGGCCTTCTTTGAAGATCAGACGCGAATGCATATTTTATAACATTATATAGATCTTGATCACCCTGCCAAGCTATTCTTATACACTCATACATAATAGGTTCAGAAAATTCATGATCCATCCACCAATTTAACATTTCTGCTAAATGATCAATTGCAGACTCACAATTTGTAGCTAATGATTTTACAAAATATGCCTCACGTTTTTCATCATCTAAATCAGATCTTTTATCATAACCCCAAGTAGATAACATAAACTGAGAATCCGAGTGACCTTGATCAGCAGCCACTTTATAGTAATGATACATTGAATCATAATCTTCTTGTGTTTCTGCACCTTCTGAAATAAAACTAGCTTTTAAGTAGTTTGCTTCAATACTGCCCAAAGAAATTGCTTTATCGATATAATAGTCATTCATTTTACTACAAAAATCAACATCTTTTTGTCCATACTGACAAAAATACATCTCTGCCAATTGTATACAGGCAGCAATGTCGTTTTCATCAGCAGCAATGGTAAGATGTTTGTAGGCGTTTATGTAATCATTTTTTTCATAAAAATCGATTCCGATATCATAATCTTTATTATTCATTTACGGGTCTCCTAATTTGTGTACATATTTTTAAAG
>CAYJDZ010000250.1:0-1869 GCA_964368955.1 uncultured Mariniplasma sp. | reverse complement strand
AAAAACAAACTGGGTGAATAATCAGACACCCTTAAATGAAGTTAACTTAAACAAATTAGAGCAAGGTGTGAAAGATGCTCATGATGCTATTGGTCAACATGATCTTGAGATTGATACTGTCAAAGATACAGTTAACAATGAGCATTCTCTACGTATCTCAACCAATGAGACACACATTGAAGATGGTGATTTACGTGAAGCTGCTCTTAAAGAGAGAGTAGACATCATTCAGCCACAGCATGAAGGCATGCTGGATGGTGCTGTTATAGTTAAAAAAGCAGAGCGAGATGCTAATGGTAACATTATCGCAGATACATATAATACTAAAAGTCAGCATAACATAGCAATTAGTGAGATCAATTATATTAAAAATGGTGGAACAGTTGTTGGTAAAGCAAAACATGATGAAGATGGCAATGTCATCAAGACTCACTATGAGACTAAGGCAAACGTATTAGCCCATAAGAACGATCAGACCAACCCACATGGAGTTACACCAGGGCAGATTGGTGCTGAGCCTGCTAATCCTAATATTCAAGATCATATCGCACGTATCAATAACCCACACCAAGTAACTAAACAACAAGTTGGATTAGAAAATGCAGAGAATAAATCCTCTGCAATGATTAGATCTGAAATTACTAAACAAAACATCGAAGCTGGGCTAGGTTACAAACCTGCAGAGCTAGATGCTAATGGTGTCCTTCTCCCTGGACAAGTACCAGGATCTTATGACGATGTTATTAACGTGCCTACTTTCACAGGGTTGCCAACGACTGGTGAAAGTGGTAAAATATATGTGACAATAGATACTAACATTCCTTATCGTTGGACAGGTGTAACCTACATCGCTATTGGTAGTCAGTTAGCTCTAGGTCAAACATCAGAGACAGCTCAACGTGGTGATCATGGTAAGACTGCGTATGATCACAGTCAAGAAGAAGGTAATCCTCATGGCACAACTGCTGAAGAAGTAGGAGCTTATGATAAAGCAGCCGTAGATGCACAGCTTCTTATCCTTAATCAAACCATTGCAATGCTTACTGCTGCATTAACTGCTGCTCAAACTACAGTAGATGAACTCTATGAAGAGATGCACTTCATTAACGGAGGATACTTCAATGAGATTGTCACTAGTGTAGTCGATGGTGGTAGCTTCGAAGAAACACTATATGAAACTATTAATGGAGGTTCATTCTAATGTCTAAAAGAATACAAATCAGACGAGGTTTAAAAGCAAATCTTCCTACGCTAGCTGTTGGTGAACTGGGTTTTTGTACGGATACTAAAGAGTTATTTATAGGAACTGATCTTTCGACTAATAAATTAGTCAATGAAAACATGCAAGTAAATATCACTTATGCAGAATTAAAACAATTAAGAGATTCATCTAATTTAATTGCGGGTATGAAGTACAGAATTACAGATTATGAAACAACAGCGGTTCAAGCAGAAACACAAAGTGCAGGACACTTATTTGACATTATAGTTCAAGCATTAGATGAAAAAACAATTAGTGAAAATGCTCATGCTTGTTTACACGAAGGTGACACATACTTTGCTAATTCTAAATTAGAAGCATGGAAGTTGAAGTATTGTTTAGATAATGACACAAATAGATTTATTTGGGCTGATGCTGTAAACGGCAAAGGTGTCATTTATAGAATGATAGATGAGTTCGACAATGATGTTCCTTACGACTTTAAGAACATTCAGTTTAAGCGAAAACTAACTGATGGTGAACTTGACCTTGATAGTGGAATAGACACTTGGGTTTATACATTCACTGGCATTTCTTATGATTATTTTACTTTAATAGACGGAACTGTGTTAAAAGCAAGCGAATATTTTACTGATGAGGGTTCTAAT
>CAYJDZ010000249.1:0-1870 GCA_964368955.1 uncultured Mariniplasma sp. | reverse complement strand
TGGTGAAATAGATGCAAGATTATATCATTGAAATGCTCAACATTAGAAAAGAATTTCCAGGCATTGTTGCAAATGATGATATTACGCTTCAACTCAAAAAAGGGGAAATACATGCGCTACTTGGAGAAAATGGTGCAGGTAAATCTACTTTAATGAGTGTTCTTTTCGGTTTATATCAACCAGAAAAGGGAGAAATAAGAAAAAATGGAATAAAAGTTGCAATTAACAATCCAAATGATGCAAACGCATTAGGGATTGGTATGGTGCATCAACATTTCAAACTAGTAGAAATCTTTACAGTATTAGAAAATATTATATTAGGTGTTGAACCAAATAAATATGGTTTTCTACAAGAAAAAGATGCAAGAGAAAAAGTTATTGAACTCTCTAAACAATATGGGTTGCAAGTGGATCCTGACGCATTAATCGAAAAGATATCAGTTGGGATGCAACAACGTGTTGAAATTCTAAAAATGCTTTACAGAGAAAATGAGATTTTAATATTTGATGAACCTACCGCAGTCTTAACGCCTCAAGAAATTGAAGAACTTATGGCTATTATGCGTGGATTTGCTAAAGAAGGAAAATCCATTTTATTTATTACTCATAAATTAAATGAGATTATGGCAGTTGCTGATCGTTGTACTGTCCTTCAAAAAGGAAAATACAAAGGCACTGTAGAAATTAAAGACACAACAAAAGAACAACTATCAAAGATGATGGTAGGTCGTGATATTGATTTTACCGTTAAAAAAGCAAAAGCTAAACCTAAAGATGTTGTCTTATCCGTTAGAAACATAAGCGTGAAATCAAAGATTTCTAATCTTCACTCAGTTAAAGATGTTTCTTTTGATGTAAAAGCAGGTGAAGTCGTTTGTCTTGCTGGTATCGAAGGAAATGGTCAAAGTGAGTTGGTTTATGTCATTACTGGTTTAGAAAAACCAAGTCAAGGTGAGATTTTCTTAAACGGAGAAAATATCACAAAAGCTTCCATTAGAGATCGATCAAAAAAAGGAATCAGTCATATTCCTGAAGATAGACATAAATATGGGCTTGTTCTTGATTATTCATTAGAAAAAAATCTAGTTCTTCAAAGATACTGGCAAAAAGATTTTCAAAACAAAGGATTCTTAAAATTTAAGAAAATTAGATCTTATGCTGAGGAACTTATTGAAAAATACGATGTTAGAAGCGGACAAGGTCCGATTACACCTGCAAGATCAATGTCAGGTGGTAATCAACAAAAGGCTATTATTGCCCGTGAGTTAGAAAAAACTTGTGATTTATTAGTTTCTGTTCAACCAACTCGTGGTCTAGATGTTGGAGCCATTGAATTTATTCACAAACAAATCATTGAAGCACGTGACCAAGGTAGGGCAGTTCTTCTGATGTCTTTAGAGTTAGATGAGGTTATGAACTTATCTGATCATATCTTAGTCATGTATGAAGGTGAGATTGTCGGGAAACTAGATCCTAAAAAAATAACTGTTGAACAATTAGGCCTTTATATGGCAGGATCAAAGAGAGATGAGATTAAGGAGGAAACCCATGGAAACTAAAACTGGATTTGCTCGTTTAATTGATAAACTGAAAAGTTTATCTAAGACTAAAGGATCTTCTGCTTTCTTTGCGACACTGCTTGCGATTGCTATTGGACTATTATTTGGACTGATTGTCTTATTAATTGCTGATCCATCTAATACCTTTGGTGGATTTAATAAAATTTTATTTGCTGGTTTTGGTAAATTTGGTGATGTTATTTATTATGCTACCCCTATTATCATGACTGGTCTTGCTGTAGGTTTCGCTTTTAAAATGGGACTATTTAACATTGGTGCCTCAGGGCAATACACAATGGGGATGTTCTTTG
>CAYJDZ010000248.1:0-1904 GCA_964368955.1 uncultured Mariniplasma sp. | reverse complement strand
AATCCGTCTGTTTTAATTAATAGTAAAACATTATATAATAAAATGACTGGGCAAAAACCAACCTATTCAACCTCCCTCTATTTGAGTTCTAAAAATAGTTTAATCCTAGCATGGTGGAATACTAACTATAGTAATCTAACAAGCTTAACAAATATATGGGAATACAATTTAACAACCAAACTATATGAACTAAAAAGCTAAACTAATGACTTATTGTTGTTAGTTTTTTTAATCAAATGTTTCATAAAAACAATAGTATGTTAAAATATATATGAGGTAAATATATGAATACATTTATTAATGAAAATGATTTAATTACGATTGAAATTAGAAGAACAGGAATTAACGGAGAAGGCATCGGATATTATAACCAATTAGCTATTTTTGTTGATTATGCACTACCTGGTGAGAATGTTGATGTCGTGATTACAAAAGTACTAGAAAACAGAGCAGTTGCAAAACTTGTCAAAATCAACACTAAAAGTGAGTTTAGAGCAACTCCTTTTTGTCCAATTTATGAAAAATGCGGAGGATGTCAACTCCAACATTTATCCTATGAACAAACTTTAGTTGAAAAAAGAGAAACGATACTCAACAGTTTTGATCGCTACATCTCATTCAAAGTTCCAAGAGATTTAGTTAAAGAAACAATTGGGGCAAAAAATCCTAAGTTTTATAGAAATAAGGCGAGTTTGCCCGTCCAAAGTAAGAAGCGAAACGAAATTGGTATGTATGCGGCAAATAGCCATAGATTTGTAGCACTTGATGAATGCCCAATTCAAAACAAAGATATTAATAGAATTTTAAAAGTAATCCTTAATTTGATGACTCAATTTAAAGTTGATGGCTATGATCCTAAATATAATAAGGGCTATGTCAAAAGCTTAGTTGTTAGAGTATCAGAAGAATTAAGAGAAGCTCAAGTCTCTTTTATCCTTTTTAATGATAGTAAATATCTAAATGATCTTGTGGTTAAATTAGTTGAAGTAGAGCCAATCATTAAATCAGTATTTAAAGTGATTAGCAAACCAACAAAGAAGAATCCTTTCTTCTCAGATAAACCGATTAAACTTTATGGAAAAGATACAATTAGCGAAAAATTGGGTGGATATACATTTGATTTAAAACCAGATGCATTCTTCCAATTAAATAGCAAACAAGCACATATATTTTATACAAAAATGAAAGATGTAGCAAAACTTAAAAAGCATGAAGTCGTCATTGATGCTTATGCAGGAGTGGCACCAATAAGCCATTATATCGCAAAAGATTGTAAACATGTTTATGCGATAGAGCAAGATATAAGTTCGTGCGAAAGTGCGACTAAGTCATTAAAAGAAAATGGCATTGATAACGTATCAGTGCTTCAAAGTGATTTTAATAGAGCTTTAAATGGACTTGCTGAAAAACAGATTGATGTGATGTTTTTTGATCCACCAAGAACAGGGTTGGGTGAATATACGATTGAACTTATTTTAAAGTTTAAGCCAAGTCGCATTATCTATGGATCTTGTAATCCTTCAACACTCGCTAAAGATTTAAATATATTACTTAATGATTATATATTGATAGAAACAACGCCTTTGGATATGTTTCCTTATACATCATTAGTAGAGTCAGTCAGTTTGTTAGTTTTAAAACCATAATTTGAAAGTGCAATAATTGCACCTATATACAAATTAAAAAGTGCAATTATTGCACTTTTATTGTTGATTTGAGCAACGCGATAATGTATAATGAAATTGGAAGGTGATATCAAATGAATCTTAAAGAACTCAGAGTTTCAAAAGGTTTGACTCAAAATGAAGTATCTGATCTTGTGGATATACCACTTAGAACATATAAGAATTATGAAAATGACATAAACAAAAGAAATACCATTAAGTACAAGTATATTATTAATG
>CAYJDZ010000247.1:0-1919 GCA_964368955.1 uncultured Mariniplasma sp. | reverse complement strand
GAAATTCCAAAACTGATGAACAACTTAGCCATTTACTATAATGGTGTTTCATCGCTTAGAGTGCAACAATTAAAGAATTCTATTCAACCAATCCTTTTACTTGTTGTTTACGCAATTGTTGGTGTGATGATCTTAGCATTAATGTTACCAATGCTATCCCTTGGAACTCAAATATAGTAAAGAAAGTGAAAAATTATAATTATAATTGACTATTAAATAAAAGTGTTATAATATAAAGTGAAAGAAAATGAAATATTAGGAGGCAGTCTATATGACTCAAGTATTGAAAAATAAAAAAGGTGTAACTTTAGTAGAATTATTAGCAGTTATTGTTATTATGGGTATTATTGCAGCAATCGCTGTACCAGCTATTGGTGGATTGATTAAGAACGCAGAAGAAAAAGCAGTTATTGGGAATCTTACAAGTTTAACAGAAGCTGCAAGAATGTATGCAAGTGCAAACAATAGTACAACTGAAGTAACTGTTACTGGTGCTCAAATAGAAACAGCTGGATATATCACTTTACCTGATGATGTAGGTTATGAAAATGTATCATTTAAAATTGAAAATGGAATTATTACAGATTACCCAACATCTGCAGTTATAACAGGTGATGGAGCAGGCACTTATACTTGGGCTGCTTCAGGATGGACAAAAACATCATAAGTTATAATATAAATCTGGTCTAGTTTATCTAGGCCTTTTTCTTTATTTAAGCCCTTTCTTGTGTGATATTCTAAAAGATTGTATAATAAGTTCGAGGAGATTATCTTAATCTTTTTAAGATGATATTTAACTTATGACAATCTTAATCCTTACTTCAGTATACATCTTCATACTAGGGTCAACACTTACATCCTTTGTTCATCTTGTGGCTGATCGAATTCCACAACATGAATCGATTAATGGAAGATCACATTGCCCCGCTTGTAACACACAACTGAGATGGATGGATATCATCCCCTTTTTTGGTTTTTTCTTAAATAAAGGGAAATGCCACCATTGTGGATCTAAGATACCTATCATTCATCCCATCATGGAGTTTATTGGTGGAGCACTTTTTGTGCTATCTTTTCATGTATTTGGATTAACACTTGAACTTATCTCTGCAGGGATTATTATCTTAGTTTTAATCAGTGAATCTGTTAGTGATATTAACAAACAAATTGTGATTGATCGTGTGTGGATGATTGGGATTGTTCCACTCATCATTATTCGAATCATTCAAAATCAATTTTTTGATTATCTCGTATCTGCAGGTGTCATGTTCATTTTGTTATTTTTGATAGCTTTTATCGGATCAAAAATTATGAAGAAAGATGTCTTAGGTGGTGGAGATATCAAACTCTATTTATTCATTGGATTTGCTTTAACGATAGAAAAAAGTTTTCTTTCGCTCTTTTTAGCCTCGATAATTGCGTTAATTTATAGTATGATTAAAGGTAAGGATAAGGAATCTTATATTCCTTTAGTCCCTTTTATTGCAGTCGGAGTGATTATTTCCTATTTTTTAGGATCTGCAATCTTTGAATTCTATTTTTCACTTTTAGGAGTGTGACCTATGGCAAGTCGAAATGAAGTTTCCATCTTCATCTCAGATCGACAAATTGGCTTTTTTCAGTATTTACCAAGTCAGACTTATAAATCAAAATTTGGTACAGCTGAAATTGATCCAGACATCATTGAAAATGGTTATATCAAGGATCCAGAAGTCCTCCTTTTTCACTTAAAATCATTATTTAAAGCGCATCAGATTAAACCCAAGAAATTACGCATGGTCATCCATGATCAAAATATTTTAATTCGTCAGATTACGATTAAAAAAGAAGACTTAAAAGAAAAAAGTATTAGTGAATATGTAAAAAATGAACGCGGAAAATCCATTCATTTTCCATTTGACAATGCCGCCGTTACGCAC
>CAYJDZ010000246.1:0-1927 GCA_964368955.1 uncultured Mariniplasma sp. | reverse complement strand
AATTAGCACAAGCCATCACTTGGATAGAGACACAAAGCAAATTTAAACCAAAAACTGATTTAGTTAGGATGAATAAGGCAATATCAGATTTAAACCTATCTTTTAACAACACAAAACTAATTCATGTCGCAGGAACAAACGGTAAAGGTTCCGTTTGTTCTTATTTGACGCAAATCTTTTTAGAACAAGGCTTATCTGTTGGCACTTATACATCTCCTTACTTGACAAGATTCAATGAACGGATCAGAATCTATGGAAATGAGATATCAGATACTGATCTTTTAGTTTCAATTAATGATATTTATGAGTTTAACAAAGTGTTCACCTATGAGTTTGGCGAAAATCTTGCGTTTTTTGAGTTAATCACTTTAATGGCTATTAAATACTTTCACAAAATGCAAGTACAAGTCATGATTATGGAAGTGGGATTAGGTGGCATGTTGGATGCGACTAACGTCCTTGACTATGATCTATCTTTAATTACAAACATTGGTTTTGATCATATGAAACAATTAGGGAATACTTTAGAGTCTATCGCTTCTAATAAATTAGGCATCTTAAAACCAAATAATCATTTAATCACAACCGTTGATCAAGCACTTCATCCTTATTTTCAAGATTATATCAAAAAGATGAATGTCACATCACACTTTATCATAAAAGATGATTATAACTTGATCTCAGCTAATCCTGTGTCTTATCTTTATCAAGGGGATACGTATAGTTTATCCTTACTTGGTAGACATCAAGTTTTAAACAGTATACTAGCCATAAGAGCTGCTTTATACCTCTATCCGGATATTGACATTAAAACAATCCAAAATGGCCTTAAAAGAGCAACGTGGGCTGGTAGACTAGAGATGATTAGAGATCAAGTCTACATTGATGGTGCACATAACATTCATGCGCTTCAAGCATTAAAAGATACTTTATCAGAAACCTTTAAAGATTATAAAATCAAAGTCTTGTTTAGTGCTTTAGGAGATAAAGATATTGAGTCTATGTTAAGTCTTATCAATTCCTTTTCGAATCAAGTAATCATCACATCTTTTGATGATCCAAGATATAGAGACTTAAGCTTGTATGGTGATCAAGAAATGAAATATATTAAAGATTTTAAAAAAGCTTATCTTTATGCGACCTCTCATATGGCTTCAAATGAAATCTTATTAATCACTGGATCGTTGCATTTTATTGGATTTGTTAAAAACAATTTAAAAGATTTATAAATTTCATAACAATAAAAGTAAATCTTAAACATCTCCTCTATGATAAATAAAAAGAGGAGATGTTTTTTATGTATTTAATTAAAGAGATGCCATTAGAAGAAAGACCAAGAGAGAGATTAATTGCCTATGGCACAAAAGCGCTATCTAATGAAGAACTACTTGCTATATTGCTTAGAACGGGTTATCATGAACAATCAGTTATTGAACTATCTAAACATGTCATCTATCATCTAGAAAGTATTGAAGATTTAAAAAAGATCACCTATCAAGAGCTTCTCAATATTAAAGGGATTAAAAGTGCTAAAGCATCAACCATACTTGCTGCCATAGAACTTGGAAATCGTCTATCAAGCTTTAAAAGAGAAAAAAGAGCAAGAATTACGACGCCACTTGATGTTTATCATTTACTTTATCAAGAGTTGTCTCATCTAGAACAAGAAAACTTCATCGTTATATTTCTAAACACAAAAAGTGAAATCATAAAAAAAGAGACCATTTATATTGGAACCATCAATCAAATGATGATTCATCCCAGAGAAATCTATAAAAAAGCTTTACTTTATGCAGCATCAGCGATGATATTTGTTCATAACCACCCATCTGGGGATAGCAATCCCTCACAAGCAGATGAAAGGGCAACTACTCATCTGCAAAAGACTTCAGAGGTTATGGGAATTGATTTAATTGATCATATCATT
>CAYJDZ010000245.1:0-1951 GCA_964368955.1 uncultured Mariniplasma sp. | reverse complement strand
TATCTATACGAACAGGTAAAAGGACAAAACTATAACACGACTAAGCTTATTGATGGCTCAAGTTCACTGTGTTTACCAATTCCAACAGCTCTGCAAACAAACTACCCAATCAGTGCAAGTAAAAAGGCAGAGTATGACAATGCTGATTATTATGGTGTTTATAGGACAAATATTGCAGTAAACCTTACTTTTATTAAAGGCAATACATCAATAAATTCTACAGTGAAAAATGAAGAATACATTGACACTTTAGAGGATGATGATAAAACTAAAGACAAAATTCAAGTTGAAACAATAACTAACAATTACACCTTTACTAAAGTTAAAGTAAACTTCAAAGACACTAAAATAAGTGATTTAACTCAAGTGAATTTACTTACAAAACCAATCAGAATTCAATTCAGCTCTAATGAGTTTAATACGAACAAAATAGTTAATATAGACTCATTATCAAAACTAAATAATGGATTAGATGTGCTATTAAATTCAAATACAACCTGGACTTACTTTATTGATAGCGAACAACTTATATTTGATGACTTTCAAGGCAGCTTCTTATTGAAAGAAACAAGTAGTGCAATTACATTTGATTACTATTATTTAGATAACTTTACCATTGTATCAGTAGGCTTAAACCCTATTGGAACAATAGACACAAACCTAATAGACTTGCAAGAAAACCCAGTAAGAATTGTTTTATCTAACAACACCAAAAGCTATCAGTTCTTGTTTAATAGTAATGCACAATTAAACAAATATGAAAGCATGTTATTAGAACTTGGAGATTATGACTACACAATATTGTCTAGTCAACTGCTTTTTGCGAGTGTAACAGGAAAGCTTACTATTACAAATACTGATAAAACTATGTTGTTTAACTATGCTTTAAATGTTGATACAGACGCATTGAAGTTTGATATTGATATTAGCACCATAGGTACGACAAATAACCGATTCAGTTTATACAGTGACGCTTCCAATGTAACTTTGATTAGAGAAACATTGTCGTCAAATAAAGTATATCTTGTAACTTGCGTTATTTACGATGCCGATGGAAGATTAATGGAAACATTTACTCATACTCACTCGGTTACTGGAACATGCAGTGATACTTGGACTGCAAGCAAATTAGTGCCAGGACAAAATTACACACTTCAGTTAAGGTTTACCGATAGAGATGACACATCAATAACATACTTATCAGATATTACAGACTTCACATTCCAATCAAATACAAATTATAGAGTTACCTATCATGTAACAAAAAATTAAATCAAAAGGAGAACACAAAATGAGATTAGCATTAAAAATAGTTGCCGCTGCACTTTCTGTACTGGCAATAGTTACTGGAATTGTTTTTACAATTCCTCAATCAAGAGAGCTTGTTATAAACACTTTAGCTGAAAAAAGTAAAGTTTATGAAGAACAATTAAGCCTCAATCAAGAACTGGAAAATCAAAAGAGTATGGTTTCTAATGAACTAGTAAACCTACAAAATCAAAAGCAAACACTAGAAAATATAATTGAAATTTTAGAAAATGACTCAACTGCGGACAAACAGTTAATACAAAACTACATAAACGAAGTAGAAGAACTAAATAGACAGATTCAAAACTTGGAAAATATAAGAGTAAGTGTGAACAATGGTTCAATAACCTATAGAGGTTCTTATAGCGGGTTTCATTACTGGGTTTTCGATGATAATGATATGCCTATATATCAAAACTATAATGCAGGAACGCATTATGGTGAAAATCAATATATGGGAGAACATCTTATGTATGAAATCGACCATTATGTATCTGAAATAGCATCAATGCAAAAATCGTTATCTTATACTAATGATACTATTCTGTATAGTTACAATGTGTATCAAATTGTTATTGGACCTTATGGACTAATGTGGGACCAACACAATGTAGAACATCGTTTTGCTTCTGATGCGGTTATA
>CAYJDZ010000244.1:0-1967 GCA_964368955.1 uncultured Mariniplasma sp. | reverse complement strand
ATATAACTGGTGATAGATATGATAAGTAAAAAAGATGAACAGTCAAGAAAAAGTATTCAAATGATAGATATCGATACATTAGTACCGAAGAATCATTTAGTTAGGCATATTGAAAAAGTCATCGACTTTGAGTTTATTAGAGACTATGTTCAAGATATGTATTCAATGGATAAAGGCAGACCATCAATTGATCCGGTGGTACTATTTAAGATAGTCTTTATCCAGTTTTTATTTGGGATTAAATCAATGCGACAAACAATCAAAGAAATTGATGTAAATGTCGCATACAGATGGTTTTTAGGATATGGCTTCACAGAGAAGATACCTAATTATTCAACCTTTAGTCAGAACTACCGAAGAAGATTCGTAGGGACAGATATCTTCGAGAAAATTTTCAAACATATTCTATCATCATTGATTGAAAATGGGTTTATTAAGGAAGATACATATTTTATTGATTCAACTCATATAAAGGCTTATGCAAATAAAAGGAAAGTTGATAATGAATATATTGATGTAGACTATAATATATATACAAAAAACTTACATGAAGAAATTAATCGTCAAAGAGAAAAAGAAAATAAACAGGCGATAGATTTCAGTCAAAAAAAAGAAAGTAGCTATCAGTAGAACTGATCCTGAAAGTGGAATGTTTCACAAAGGAGAAAAAGAAAAACAATTAGCTTACTCAGTTCAAACGGCTGTAGATGAGAACGGCTGGGTTATGGGTTGTAAGACGACAGCTGCTAATGTAAACGATAATAATGCCGGAATGGAATTTGTAGATGAACTAACAGATGAATTCGAAGATACAAAAATGATCGTAATGGACGCAGGATATACATCGCCACTATTACAAGATATTTTATTAAGTAAAGGTATAATGCCAGTATTACCATACCATAGACCAAAAGGGAAAAAGTTAGTTAAAGAATCTGGTGAAATAGAATTCACTTATACAAAACATTATTTTAAATATATTGAAGAAGATGATTTGTATATCTGTCCATATTTAAAGTTACTCACATATCGAGGGATAGATACTCAAGGTTATAAGGTTTATCGTTCTAGAACTAAGGACTGTCGAGACTGTCCTTATAAACATAAATGTACTAATCAAAATACTAAATCAATTAGTAGACACTTGTTAGAATATACCAAAAAACATACTATGGAATTTCGTTTAACCGAAGAGGGTAAAGAATTATATAAAAAAAGGAAATATACCATTGAGCGACTTTTCGCTCAATGTAAGATGAGTCATTGTTTAGGTTTTACTCTTTTGAAAGGTAAAGAGAAAAACCATAATCGGAACTTAATTATTTACAGTGCCGCTAACATTAAGAAGTTAGCGTTATTAGTGTGTAGATATGAGCTAAAAATAAGGAAGATATCTTCCTTAAAACAAGTTTTTTTAACTAAAATTAGACACTTTTTATCAAAATACTCGAAAAAACAAAAAAACAACCTAGTTTTCTTCAACTAAGTTGTTGTTTGTCAACAGTCTGAATAAGTTGAGAAATGTCTCAACTTATTCTTTATTTTTTCGGATATGGCCAGTTTTCAAAACCGCCACTTAGAATATATACAGTATGAAATCCTTTTTTCATTAGTTTTCTTCCAACTGCTTTTACAATACCTTTGTCCTGGTTAGCATAAATGAATACCGGTTGGTCGGCACGAAGCAGATGCATACTTTGGAAAACAGTACGTTTAGGAAAGTTTCTACTGCCATTAATTCTTTCTTTAGTAAATTCTTCTTTAGATCTAATATCTATAAGTTGACCTTTTCGCATATTAGCTCTAAAATCTTCAGGTACTAAGTAAGTTGCTTTTATCCCTTTTGAATTACGCCAAAAAGCAATTACTAATCCGATTCCTACACCAAGGATGATTGGTATGATATAATCAGTAACTTTAAATTCTGCTAAAAACATATTTTTCACCTCTAAATTACGTCATTAATA
>CAYJDZ010000243.1:0-1969 GCA_964368955.1 uncultured Mariniplasma sp. | reverse complement strand
CCATTAGAAACTTCAGATCAAGCAATCATGTTTATTCCTGCTGAAGCCATTTTTGCAGAATTAACATCATATCACGAAGATGTGATGGAGTATGCTCAAAAAAATCAGATATGGATTGTTTCACCGACGACCTTGTTATCTACTTTAACGATGATTCAAACAATCGTAAAAAACATGGAGCGAGACACACAAACCTCAATCATTTTAGATGAGTTAAGAAGTTTAGGTGAAGAGTTTAAACGATATGATGATCGTTGGGATAAATTAAATAAAGCGATTATAAGTGTTTCAAAAAGTGCTGATTTGGTCAGCATAACAGGGCAAAAAATTAGTAAAAAATTCGCCTACATCTCAGATGCTAAATTTGACCAAATTGATATAGAAGAAGACCTAAATCAAGATGTAGATAACAATGAAGAAATGCAAGATTAAAGATATTCAATCACTGAATTGACAAAAGACTGTGTTACGTATATAATAATATAGAAATCGATGAAGAGAAAAGTAGTTATATCAAACTTTATAAAGCGAGTTGGAGACGGTGTGAGCCCAATTAAAAAATATAACAAAAAACACTCTAAGAGGTAGAAGAAATCATTTATGAGAGTAGACCTATCCGTTCGCCTTGCGTTAAAGGGTTAAAGTGCTAAGATTTTTTCTTAGAACTAAGGTGGTACCGCGTAAATTATACGTCCTTAGATTTTTTTAAGGGCGTTTTTTATTTATTAAAAAGAAGGAGAGATATCATGGAAACAACAATTAAACACATATTTAGAAACAAGGAATTATATAAAGATCAAGAAGTGATTCTTCACGGATGGGTTAGAAATAATAGGGGACAAAAAGAATTTGGGTTCATCAATTTTCACGACGGTACATTTTTTGAAAGCATTCAAGTTGTCTATGAAGAACAAAGCCTAGAAAACTTCAAAGATGTTCAAAAAATAAGAGTAGGAAGCAGCCTAGAAGTAAGGGGTATTTTAGTTTTAACCCCTGAGATGAAGCAGCCTTTTGAGGTTAAAGCAACTCAAATCACACTTCTTGGAGATTCTTTAGAAAACTACCCGATTCAACCAAAAAGACATACGCGCGAATTCTTACGAGAAGTTGCGCATTTAAGAGTTAGAACAAATCTATTTCACGCTGTTTTTAGACTCAGAAGTGTTGCTGCTTTCGCAATTCACGAATTTTTCCAAAAAGAGGGGTTTATCTACACACATACTCCTATTATTACCGGTAATGACGGAGAGGGTGCGGGACAAGTATTTAACATTACGACACTTGATTTAAACAACATTCCTAAAACAGAAAAAGGTGATGTTGATTATAAGAAAGACTTCTTCGCAAAAAGGGTAAATTTAACTGTAACGGGTCAATTAGAAGCTGAAGCTTTTGCCCTCGCATTTAAGAATGTTTATACATTTGGACCAACATTTAGAGCAGAGAATTCCAACACCCAAAGACACGCCTCAGAGTTTTGGATGATTGAACCAGAAATGGCATTTTCAGACCTAGATAAAAACATGGATGTTGCAGAAAAAATGGTTAAATATATTATCAATGATGTGTTCGAAAAACTGCCTGAAGAAATGGAGTTTTTCAACAGCTTTGTTGAAAAAGGATTGAAAGACAAATTGTTGAATGTTTTAAACAAACCATTTGTCAAAATATCCCATAACAAAGCCATCGAAATACTTTTAAGTGCAAAAAATAAATTTGAAAATCAACCTAAATATGGTGAAGATATTAACACAGAACATGAGAAATATTTAACTGAAGTGCACTTTAAATCACCTGTGTTTGTTACCGATTGGCCTAAGGATATCAAGGCTTTTTACATGCGCCTAAATGATGATCAAAAAACAGTTGCAGCAATGGACCTTTTAGTCCCCGGTTCTGGTGAATTAATTGGTGGATCACAAAGAGAAGAACGCATCGAAATCCTAGAAAAACGGATGGAAGAAATGCA
>CAYJDZ010000242.1:0-1976 GCA_964368955.1 uncultured Mariniplasma sp. | reverse complement strand
TTTATCATGATATGGGAAGTCGTAAAAACAATGAAAACGTTAAGAGGATTAATTTCTCTTTTTATTGCTTATATGTTTTATCATGGATGGGCGGTTCTATTTTTTATATCCGGTATCATTTGGGGAAACGCTTGGCTGATTGCCGTTGGAACAGGAGTTATCCTGTTTTGGTTTGGGCCAGGAACCCCATTAATCCCTTTAGTTTTAGTGACTGCTCTCTTGATTCAAAGATATGTTTTTTTTGATTCAACAAATCAAATAAAAATTAAGGATAAATGGAATGAAATTAAAGAAAAAAATCAATTCTAATCATTTTATTGTCAAAAATATCAGATAATTTTGTTTAATATTAAAAATAAAGTTTATAACATCATCGTAGCGTGTTAAAATATAAATAAACACAAAAGCTTTGGAGGTATAAGAAATTGCTATATAGTAGTTTAAAAGTAAAAAACCTCAATTTTAAGAATAGAAGTGTCATGGCTCCGATGTGCATGTATATGTCAGACCTATCTGGTGTGGTTAAAGATTTTCATGTGATTCATTATGCAACTCGTGCTATGGGTGGGGTGGGACTCATTATTCAAGAGGCAACAGCCATCGATCCAAATGGAAGAATCTCACTTGAAGACTTAGGCATATGGGATGATATGCATGTCGAAGGTTTAAAGAGAATCGTTGACCAAATTCATGAACATGGAAGCCTGGCAGGCATCCAAATTAATCACGCAGGCAGAAAAGCAAGAACCAAATATACGATTGCACCTAGTGCGATCTCTTTTAGTGAATCATATAAACTACCAAATGAGATGACAGTTGATGACATTAAAGAAATTGTTGACCAGTTTAGACAAGCAGCAAGACGTGCGCATGAAGCTGGATATGACCTACTTGAGATACATGCGGCTCATGGATATTTATTGTGTCAATTTTTATCTCCAAATACAAACCACAGAAAAGACAGTTATAAAGACCGTAAGAAACTATTAAAAGAAGTTGTTGAAGCAGTTAGAAAAGAATGGCCAAAAGAAAAAGCATTGGCGATCAGGTTCAGTGCCTATGAATATAGTGATATAGGGATTACACCTTCATGGTTATCAAAACTAATCAATGAATTAAAACCATTTGAAGTTGATATCATTGATGTTTCTAGTGGTGGGAATATTGCAACACAAGATATTAAAATCTATCCAGGTTATCAATTAGGATTCGCAAAAGAGATTAAAGAAATGACTAATCTTATTGTTATAGGTGGCGGTTTAATCGATAATGTTAAACTTGCTGATTTCGCGATTTCTAATGAATCTTGTGATCTTGTTTATTTTGGAAGATTGTTATTAAGAGATCCTTACCATTTAATCAATCATGCAAGTGATTTAGGTTTTGATATAGAGTATCCAAAACCTTATATTAGGGGGAAAAGATGAAAATTTTGATGCACATTTGTTGCGCTCGCTGTGCCGCGTATCCAATTTCTAAGTTAAAAAAAGCAGGAATTGATGTCGATGGTTTATATTATAATCCTAATATTCATGCAGAAGATGAGTTCGAAAAAATAGCAGATAGTGTGAAAAGACTTTCAAATATAGATAAATTCAATGTTTTCTACTATCCTGATTTAACGGTTGAAGTTGAAAACTTAGAAGACTTTGACTTAACTAGATATGATAATCGAATTAGAAGAACTTTCGAATTAGGAAAAGAAATGGGTTATGATGCAGTCACAACTAGTTTACTTGTAAGTCCTAATTTAGACCATGAAGAAATTTTGATGATTGGGCATAAATATAGTGCTCTATATCAAATCCCTTTTTATGATGAAGATTTTAGAGTTGGATATGTTAAGGGTAGAAACAGAGCTAAAAGACTAGGGCTTTATTGTCAAAAATAATCTTTCTTCATATTATAGCTGTGATCTCATCAAATTTCTAAATACATTTTTAAAACCATCCCTGATATTTCTAACTAATATTCTA
>CAYJDZ010000241.1:0-1991 GCA_964368955.1 uncultured Mariniplasma sp. | reverse complement strand
AAAATGCTTATAACTTTCATCTGTACCTCCATATAAAACTAAATGAGGGCGGCAGTTTATGCCGCCGCCTTCAAATGTTTTAAAGTTATATTTAATTAGTTTGCTGATAAACCAGCTAATACTCTGTAAGAACTTTCTGCAGCAGTTGTTGCTTCAGCAAATGACTTACCGTTGTTCCATACTTCGATAATCATGGTTTCACCTGGACCCCAATAGTAAGTAACTTGTGGGATTGTAGGCATTGGTACTGAAGTTTCAAGTTGTTGAGCCATAGCCATTAACTTTTCATCTTCAGAAACGCCAGCGATACCTGAAAGTAATTCAGTCTTTAATGCAGGTAATTTTGTCTTGTATTCGTATTGTAGTTCCATTGCAATGTCACTATTTAAGAATTCAACAAACTTGATTGCATCTTCGATATTTTCTGAATATTTATATACAGCAGCCATCATCGCACCTGCAAATGTTTGCATAGGTTGACCGTCAATAGTAGGCATTTGTGCAACACCATAGTTAACGCCAGCATCTGTATACCCTTCATGGTTCCATGGACCTGCAATGATATAAGGTACTAGACCGTCTTCAAAGTTTGCAGTACCTGTAACTGAGTTATGAGAACCTGTACCAGTTGTTACTGGTTTTAAATCATTTAAGAAGAACTCTAATGCATCAACAGTATCAGCGAATCCAACTGATGATGGATCATTTAGTTCAGGACCAAATGGTGTGAAACCAAATGCTGAATAGAATCCTTGCATGAAATATGAGTCAGCCCAGTGGCTAGATGTGTTTAAGTAGTATAAACCTTTTTGTGCTCTTGTTTGACCAGAGCCATCATCAACAACTACTGCATTCCATGCAGCGCCTGCTGTTAAGATTTCTTCCATTGTAGTAGCTGGAGTCGTGACTAAATCCTTGTTATAGAATAAGCCTACTGATTCAACTGACATTGGAACTGCATATAATCTTTCGACTGAGTTTGGTGAAGATGGATCGAATGATTTAGCTGATTCGTCATAAGATACTGTAGCAATTGACATACCTAGTTCATGTGCTCTTGATTCTAATAAAGTCTTAGTTGAGTTTGGTAATGCATAGACTAAGTCTTCAAGAACTGCTTGTGCTAAGTGGTCATGTGGGAATTGGAATACGTCAGCACCGTTACCTGAAGGACCGAATGTTTTTAGTCTTTCACGTGCGTCTACTGAACCCATATGTTGATGTTCAACGATGATGTTTGGATAAACTTTGTTGAACTCTTTAATAACTGCTTCCATATATTCGCCTTCTTCATCATCGATCCAGACACGGATAGTTGATTTTTGAACGAAAATGTCACCGAAGTCAACAACGGCACCGTTGTTAGTTTCTGATTTCTTTCCGCATGCGGCTAATGTAACTACGCTAAGAAGTAAGAATGCAACTAATAATAATTTTTTCATAATTTTTGGCCTCCTTATTTCTTCACAACTCTAAAGATGAAGGTTTCTTGAGTAACATTACCCCATTTATCTTCAACTTGTAGCATGATTGTGTAATCGCCTTCAGTTCTTGTGTCTAGAACTGAGTTTGCACCTTTAGGTACGAATACTAATGGTGTTAAATCGCCATCTCTGTTATCAACAACTCTATAACCAGGGAATAAGTTTTGATCGAAAGGTGTACCCCATGCAACTTCAATTATTCTTTCTGCTGCAGGTTTGCCTAAGATACCACTTGGTGAAATGAATGTTAATACTGGTGCTTCTGTATCCATGTCAATGGCAATAGATGCAGATAAGTTTACGCCTGCTTTACGATCTGGTGCAGGATATTTAACATCAGTTTCTTCTTTTGAGTCTGCCCAAATAGGAATTACGTCGTCAAATACTACTGAATCAACGTTATTTGGGATTACAATTGAACGGTTTTCTGCAACATATTCTTCAGTTGCCCATGAACCTCTTGTCCATTTATAAGGAATAACTGTGAACGCATCTTGAACCATCACA
>CAYJDZ010000240.1:0-2017 GCA_964368955.1 uncultured Mariniplasma sp. | reverse complement strand
ACCCTATGGCAAACATTTGGATATTATTCAAAAGATCAAAACATAATTGATGATATGATTGCTTATTATAGAAAAACATCAAATGAAATGATTGAACTTGGATTGAAATCTTATCCAAACGCAAAAGAAACGATTATATACTTAAAACAAAAAGGATGCAAGATTGGTATTGTTACATCTAAGATGAAAGAAGTAGCAACATATCATTTGAAACTAACAGATTTATTTGATCATGTTGATTTTGTTATTGGATATGAAGATGTGACCAATCATAAGCCTCATCCAGACCCGCTCTTAAAAGCATTAGAAATATATAATTCAAAGAAATCTGATACTATTTATGTTGGTGATCATGAAAATGATATTAGGGCAGCTAAAAAAGCAGGCATTGAAAGTTGTGCAGTTACTTATTCTAGCAGGCTTTTAGAGATGTTAGCAGAACAACCTGAATATGTCATTGATGATCTTGATAACCTAAAAGATATTGTATAGATAAAGAATTTAAAGGAGAAATGAAAATGTTATATGATGTATTAATTATTGGTGCAGGTCCCGCAGGGATTACAGCAGCAATTTATGCTAAAAGAGCAAATTTAAAAGTTGCTATGTTTGAAAAAGACACGCCAGGTGGACAATTATCTAAATATAATGAAATAGAAAACTATACAGGCGCTCGAAAAGTTGCTGGATATGAGCTTGCTACGATGATGATTGATCATGCATATGATCTAGAAATCGAAGTTTTATATGATGAAGTTACTAAAGTAGAATTAGACGGCAATGTAAAAAAAGTTGTTACTCCTAATAAAACCTATGAATCAAAAGTTGTTATCGTCGCTACAGGAAACGTTCCAAGAAGACTTGGAGTAGAAAACGAAGATGAACTTGCGATGAACGGCATTAGTTGGTGTGCAATCTGTGATGGTCCATTGTATAAGGAACGTAAAGTTGTTGTTATTGGTGGCGGAAATAGTGCTGTTGAAGAAGCAAGCTATCTTGCAACACTTGCAACACATGTGACAGTTGTTCAAAACTTAAGCGATTTAACAGCAGATAAAAAAGCTCAAGAAATTCTACGCTCAATGAAAAATGTAGACATTAAATACTCAACAGTCGTATCTAAGTTCTTAAAAGATGACAAAGGCTTAACAGGCGTTGTTCTTAAAGCAGAAGATGGAAGCGAAGAAACAGTTACAGCTGATGGAGTGTTTGAGTATGTTGGACTAATTCCAGTTACCGACATGGTTAAAGATTTAGGAATCACGAATAAATATGGTTATATTGAAGCAAACGAAAAAATGCAAACTAAAGTAGATGGTATATTCGCTTGTGGAGATGTCATTGTTAAACAAATCAGACAAGTAGTAACCGCAACAGCAGATGGTGCTATAGCAGCCCAAAATGCGTTAAGATATTTGGAAACTTGGAAATAAAATGAGTTTTGCTAAAACTGTAAAAAGTGAATTGGTGTCAATTCCGATTGTTTTAGAAGAACAACTTGCTGAATTTTCAGCATTCTTGAATCTAAATACGGAATTCCACATTGAAAACAAGAATAAGATGCTTGATTTCAAAACCAACAATCCAACCGTTGCAAAACGGTTTTTACAGTTAGTAAGAACTCTATATCAAGCAGAAACAAGCTTGATGACGCAAAAACTAAACAAATTAAACCAAAGACAAACAGTTATTATAAGAATTCAATCAAAAGTTGAAGATATTGTCAATGAACATGGCTTATTAGAAAACTCAATCGAAAACCAGGAATTGTTAACCCAATCACCAGAAGCAAAAAAAGCATATTTAAGAGCAGCTTTTTTATCAAGTGGATCAGTAAATCATCCGAAGACTGCAGAATATCATTTAGAAATATATGCGATTAATCCTGATCAAATCATTTTTATTCAACAACTCATCAATTCATTTGATTTAAATGCGAGAATTACGAAAAGAAGAAAAGGATATATTGCTTATTTAAAGGATGCTGAAGGAGTCAGTGACTTTCTTCAAGTTGTTG
>CAYJDZ010000239.1:0-2026 GCA_964368955.1 uncultured Mariniplasma sp. | reverse complement strand
TACTTTACTAAGTTGGGAAGAATGGATCTAATATTAATTTGATTACGTGAAAAATACAGAAATACAAATAAAACAGTTGTCTCTGCCATCAAAGCCGTAATAGCAGCTCCAACAGCCATGAAATTTATGATTAATGGGATACCCACTAATATGCCTACTATGGCTCCGAAAAGTGTTCCTATTGTGAATCTTTTATATTCTCCTTGCGCAACCAGACACTGTAGCCCAAATACATTTCCTAACCCGGCAATTAAAATTAGAAGGGGATAAAACCTTAAGAGTGTAGTAACGCTTTCATACCCAGGACCAAAAAACCAAGGAACTAGATTGTTTGATATGGAAATAATACCAAAACTAATTGGTATTACTAAGAGCAAGGTAAATTTACTGATGTTAATGATATTCTTTTTAAAACCATCGACATCTCCAGAAGAAAACAGTTTAGAGTTTCTAGATGCCATTACTGCTCCCAACGCAGTAACAATTGCAAGTCCCATTTGGACTAATTTATCGGCTTGACCAAAAAAACCATTTTGAATATCAGAAATGTTAACTGAAACAAGTTCCCCCCCTCTCTCTAAAATCAAACTTCCGTGTACTAACACACCTATCATGGTTCTTAGGAATGTTGTGTAGAAGATAGAAAATACTGTAGGTAGAAATAGAATAAAAGAAGGCATAAAGTGTTTTTTAATATCCAAGACTGGGAGATGTTTTAAGGTTACTATTTTTTTTGCAAAAGGTATCAAAATCACACTTGAAAATAGAGAGTATAAATTTATGATTACAGCATAATATATGATATCACTTGGGTTCTTTACAAATACAAAAATGAGGGCTGTTGAAATGATTTTTACAATTGTTTGTACCAAAGATACAACCTTGAAATTTTCCATCCCCCTAAATAAAAATGTTATATCAAAAAAAGAAGCAACCACAGAAATTGTAAGTACCCACAAGAGAGGAGAATATTCGGAGAAAGCATTAAACAGTATTAAGGGAACATAAATTAGCAAAGAAATAGAAGTTAAAATGGCCTTGCAGATCATTATCTCAACAAACACCTTGCTTCGTTCACTTGTGTTCTGTTGTCTTGTGGCGATTTCTCTTTGAGCATAATAACCGAAACCAAAATTTGCAAACATAACAAAGTACAAAACAATTGAATGTGCAAAATCATATTTTCCAATACCATCCGCTAGCAGCGTTCGTGAAATATAAGGTGTTGTAATTAATGGAATTAAAAATAATACAACTTGATGAAATAGTGAGAATAAATAATTAGTGGCTATTATACGGCGATTAGATTGCTTTCGAGTATTTATGTTACTGTTGTATTTTTTTTTACTTTCTAGTTTTTCATGCTTTTGAGACTTAATCTTTTTAACTATAAAAAGCATCACATCATCTAAAAGCAACAATACAATAACCGGTATAAACTTTATTATAATAAGCATAGAAATTGCATTGATACTAATTATTTGAGACATTCCAAAAATAAATGAAATGCTGACGAGAAGGTATTTAAAGCTGTTTCTATTAATTTTATTATGCGTAAAATCAAATATTTTTATGGACAAAAAAGTAAATAAGGCAGGAAGTACCCAGGCCAAAAACGGTCCAAAATATATCATTGATTGTATCCCAAGGGGAATGATTTCTTGCTGAGCAATACCATGAAAGATAAATTCATTAAAGATATAAACAGTATTTCGAGGAAAAAAATATTTACTTAAAAAAGGAATATTTGCAAATAGATCATTAAACAAGTATTCGATACCACTAACTCCGCTAATGACTAATTTAATGCCAGTTTCATAATGAGTTGGCCCAGAAAAATAAGAGTTTGAGAAAGAATAATTTGTGAAAATTGAAATAGTTCCTAATATCGGGTTTACTCCAGGTGTACCAGAAAGCATTTTTCGGGCAGTCAAAATAGAAAAACCAATTGCAACAAATATAATTGAGAATAGAAATATTTTCTTTTTATATTTTGGAAAAACTAAGTATAACACAAAAATAAAGG
>CAYJDZ010000238.1:0-2037 GCA_964368955.1 uncultured Mariniplasma sp. | reverse complement strand
TTTTAACTCTTAATCCGAATGCAACATTTTCAAACACATTTAAATGAGGAAAAAGGGCATATCTTTGAAAAACCGTGTTTGTTGGTCTTTTATGCGCAGGTATATCTAAAATGGATTTACCATCAAATAAGACTTCTCCAGCACTAGGCTCAACAAACCCACCAATGATTCTTAAAGTCGTCGTCTTACCACATCCTGATGGCCCTAAAAGAGTTACAAATTCATTTTGCTCAATCACTAAATCGATGCCTCTTAAAACAACTTGTCCATTATATTCTTTTGTAACATCTTTTAATTCTATAAGTGTAGCCATGAGGTTCTCCTTCTACCTGTTTACTTATTTTAAATATTTGTTCGTTTTTACAGGTCCAGGTTTAGTATATGTAAACATAAAGTTAAACATTCATAAACCATAACACATACATTATATATCATAATAATGAGATGTCAAGAATAATAATTATAAGTGCCTTTATATATATAAATATATAAGACTGTGATATAATTCAATTAATTAGTTTATTGAACTATTTTAAGGAGCTCCATATGTTTATACTTTCACTAAAGAAAATTAAAGAACGGAAATATATCATCCAGGCACTCATTTTTTTTGTTTTATTTATGATTATTTATAGTGTTGTTGATTCACTCAATATGAGCTACCCTTTAATGAGAGAAACTTATGGAACATACTTAGTTGTTTTAAATATTACCCTGAATGTTTTAATGAGTTTGTTATCTGCATTTTTAATGCACCTTTCTACATCTATGGTTGAACTAAAAGGCAAAGAAGGAAAAGGATCTACTTTTGGATTTATATCGATTTTATTTGGCATCTTAACATATGGGTGTACATCTTGTGTGATTGCTTTTTTTGCAAGTATTGGTATCGCTTTTTCAGTCATTGCACTTCCTCTAGCTGGCCTTCCTTATAAACTCATATCTCTTGTGTTAATCTTGATTGGTCTATTTTGGATTACTCATGAACTTAAATATGGTAAGTGTAAAGTCAATCTTAATCCTAAAAATTCTTAAAGAGGCGAAAGCTTCTTTTTTTATTTCTATAGAAAAAACGAAGAGCATTTTAACTCTTCGTTCTTTTTTAAGTTTACTTTATTATGGTTGAATCCATGATTTATCTTGGTCAGTAAAGCCATAATCTCTGTTCGCTGGTCTTGCGTTACTTATGGTAATCACAAAGTTACGTGTTCTGTTTTTTGTTGAGCTATTGATATAGTAATATTTACCAAAATCATTTGAATTAAGATCAAGATCATTGACACTATCCAGTTCATCTGTTCCATTAAGTTCGATTTTTAAATCATAAACTAATCCTTCTGCATCCAAGATTTTAACATTGAAACTGAAATAGCCACTCTTGTTACGTCCAAATCTAAACTTGTAATTTGGTTCATTGAGCATGAACAGTAAATTCGTTGTATTATCATATCCTGTAACACTACTAAATTGTGGGAGTGTAGCAACAACAGCATCTCCAACAGGTAGATTTGTAGTCATATTTCTAACATTAATCACGATCACACTATCGTTTAAACTAGGTTTTAATGTATTGCCTTCATAAATCACTGTAAAAATATAAGATACGTTGTAAGTAACGTCAGTAACGGTAATATGATAATAAACCATACTGTTTCCATCTTCTGAAGTTACTCTATAAGTTATGATGATATCATCAAGTTCTGAAACACCTTCTGCTGATGTAAAGTCAGCTGCCAGTTGGTAAACATTAGGGTCATCTGGTCCAGATACTTCATCTGAATACACTCCAGCTGATACTTTTCTTGCAATTGTAGCACCAAGAGGTAAGTAGTTTAAAAAATATGGGATGTATTCATCTAATGGAATATTAGATACTTGTCCATCAACTCTAAAGTTTGTCACTCCTTCTTCATCTGCATCATCATAGTCAATACCAGCATAATAAATACTTGGACTATAATCACTGTTTGCAACTGGAACACCTATATTGTTAGATTCAAAGATAAGGGCATAATTGGTTTCAGTTGCAAGTTCCGC
>CAYJDZ010000237.1:0-2051 GCA_964368955.1 uncultured Mariniplasma sp. | reverse complement strand
AGGGTAGTTTCATTGCTAATTGATTTAGCAATGCTATATTTATCTGGGTTTACATCATCGCTACTTTTACCCATAATGTGGTCTAGATATCCAAGATATGATTGTTCTGACATAATTTCTAAGATTAGTTGTTTGTTTTCTTTTTTAGTGAAATCTCCAATGGTTAAAATACCCATTTCAATTAATTTAGGATAAGTTTTTTTACCAATACCAAACATATCTTTAATAGATAATGAAAATAGTTTATGAACAATATCTTTTTTTCTTAAAACCGTAATGCCCATTGGCTTTTTCATTTCAGAAGCCATTTTAGCCAAAAACAATGTCGGTGCTATGCCTATCGAACAAGGTAGCTTGTATTTACTAAATAAGCTATCTTGAATCTCTTTAGCGAGTTCTAATGGATGTTTATGAATTGATGCTTCACTCATATCAATGTATGCCTCATCAATAGAACCTGGAAGCATAAGATCTGAGTATTGTTTTAAAAACTCAAAGAAGTGATTTGAATATTTCCGATATAATCTAAAATCAACTGGAACGACAACTAATTTGGGATATATGCGAAATGCATCATTGATGCTCATCGCAGAATGTATCCCTAATTTTCTAGCCTTATAATTAGAAGTTGAAACGACGCCTCTTCTTAAAGTTGAACTTCCTCCTACAACAAATACCTTATCTTTTAAATATGGCTCTTTTATCATTGCACAACTACAAAAAAACGCATTCAAGTCTATATGAAAAATGATTTTAACATTGTTTTTCATTTAATTACTTCCTTTCAATGCATTTTTATAGTATAATACTATTGAGAAATAAATGAGGTGAAAATATGGCAAAAAACGAAATCAAAGAAACCGTAAAACCTGCTAAAAAACATTATCATAATCCTGAAGAATCTTGGTGGGGCAAATTAATTGTTTGGATATTACTTCTAGGCATGGTTGGTGCAATCATTATTGGATTTATCGTAGCAGTTGTTGGTGGAAACGGATAGATTTAAGCGCATAAAGAATATAGGTGATGATTCACCTTTTTTCTTTATATAACTATCTTTTTAGAAGCATTTTTGCTTGTTCAATCGCATAATGACTTAATTTTTCATCACTTAACATCATTGCTATCATTTCTATTCTTTGGTCCATATTGAGTTTAGTGATTTTGGTAACCATACGATTATTTTCTTTAACCTTATCAATACCGTAATGATGATCTGCTTTAGCTGCTACTTGAGGTAGGTGAGTGATTACGATTAATTGCATTTCTTGAGCTAAACAACTCATCTTGTAAGCCACCTTTGCGGCAGTCTTACCACTGATACCAATATCAATTTCATCTAAGACTAGCATCGATAGCTTATTTGATTTGGCATAAATACTTTTTAATCCAAACATGAATCGTGCACGCTCTCCACCACTTGCGACTTTCGCGAGTGGCTTAATAGGTTCCCCTTCATTTAGAGAGATCATAAACTCTACTTGGTCTAGACCTGTTTCTAACAGTTGAGCCTCATCTTTAGTAATTTCATCAAAAATAATTTCAAAAGTTGCTTTATCTAAATCTAGGTCTTTGAGTTCTAAGATCATTTCACTTGCTAATTTCTTAGCAAGTTTTTTTCTTAATTCGCTTAACTTTAGGCCAGCTTCAAAAGCAATGTTAAATGCATCATCAACTTCTTTTTTAGCTTCTTTAAGATAGAGGTCGTAGTCTGTAATCATTAAGAGTTCTTTTTTAATTTCATGATAGTAATCAATCAAATCATTAATGCTTTTTTGATATTTTTGTTCTATTTTAATGAGTTCATAATGGCGTTCTTGCATAGAATTAAACTTATCTTGATCAAAGTCTAGAGATTCTATTTGTTGGTAAAGCTCTGACTTGACATCATCAATCTCAAAATAGCTTGTATTTAATCTTTCATGCATAAAAAGATATGAAGGATCAAGATCTTTAATTTTATCAAGTGCCATTGCAGCTTCATAAATATGATCGATTTGATAAGATTCACTATCTAAAAACTGATAAGCATTTTGAAATTGATTCATAAT
>CAYJDZ010000236.1:0-2063 GCA_964368955.1 uncultured Mariniplasma sp. | reverse complement strand
TACCAAATCACACCAGCAACTTTAACAGTTACACCAAATCAAGAACAAGCTAAAGTATATGGTGATGAAGACGTAACGATTACATATGAGGCTTTGGGCTTTAAATTAACTGACGATGAGTCAGTGTTTAGTGGTGCACTCATAAGAACTATAGGCGAAAATGTTGGAACATACACCATCTTGATGGGTTCATTAGTTGCAGGCGAAAACTATATAATTGATTTAGTGGAAGAAACTTTAGAAATCACTAAAAAAGATGTGACAATTACTTACAGTAATCAGATAAAAACCTATAATGGGCTAGAACAAACTATAACCGCTTTAAGTGGAGACCTGGAATATGATGATAGCATAGAAGTTCTTTATAGTGAGCAAATCTTGGTGGGAACCCACTTAGTGCAAGTTGTTATTAATGACAACTACAATATTATCAACCCAACAACTAACTTAATTATTAATAAGGCGAATGCAGTAATCTCAACCGAGTACTTAAATTCAAATAATTATGTAACGGTAGAGATAAATTATAATAATACAATGTCAGATTATGATCCCCAATTATTAACCGGGCTAATTAAAACTAATGTAGGAACACATGAAGAAACAGATGTAACTTATGAATATTATCATCTAGATAATACACCTGCAGTATTTGATTTATCAGATGGTGGGACGACATACGTTATTAAAATTAGAGTTATAGGTGAGAATATCAACACCTTAGAACAACAAATAGTTGTTAAATTCAAGTCAGTAACCATTGGAAAAAATGAAGAATATTATACTATTGAAGATGCAATCAAGAAATCAGTATCAGGGGACACCATTATTGTGAAACACAACACCGCGTTTGCATATGGAGCAGTAAAAGAAGAGGTGTATAATGAATCAGCTTTTACGAGTATTAAATCAAATGTTACATTATTAATACCTGCAAATGGAGAATACTTAAACGCCCCAATTCAAGGCCAAGGAAACGCTACGGCAATTGGAGAATCATACTCTAAATTAGTGCTAATGGATACAAGCTTACAAATACATGGCTCTTTAAGGGTTAATGCTAAACTTGGCGTATCGCAACCATTAGAAGGATATGTAGTTGGAAATGAATATGGTGTTTTAGAGTTAAGATCGAATTCTTCTAAGATTGACGTTGAATCAGGCGCTAAACTACATGCTCACGGTTTTATATATGGTGAAGGAGAAATTAACGCTAAGGATGGTTCTGAAATATACGAACAAATGCTAATTATTGATTTTCATGGAGGAACCATATCTAGTCCAAAAACCATTTTTACAAATGGAGTGGGAGATCATGTGTTACCTATAAAGGAATTCGGCTTGAATCATATTGAGAACAAAATAAACATTCAAAAAGGGTCGAAATATATTGGAGCAACATATGTTTCTATAACGGGGTTTGATGAATTAAAAAACACTCCAATAATAGGGGATACAAACGACTTCTTGTTCAATTTAAAAAACGGTTTAATTACCAAAGAATTGAATAATGTTAACGGGAAAATAATGATCCGATTTATTGGTGCAAGTGTAGAGTTTAATGATATCACGGTTGAAATAATTTCTGGTACTGCACTCACCTCAAAAGGGAAGAGTGTGCCACTACCTGGGAACTTTGATGTTAAACTTATTAGTTCCGAATTGACTATAAATTCAACTGTGAATCTATTTCCGGGAGCTAATATTTTAGTAGATGAAAATTCTACAGCTACTATTGCTAAGGATGGAGCAGTTATTATCTTTAATGAGACCGATTATGATAAAACATACTATGCTTCATATGGATATGGTAAAACAAATAAAGCTGCTTCAAAGTTTAGAATAACACCAGAATTTGACTATGGTAAAAATGATAGAGCTAATCTAATAATAAATGGTACTTTAATAGTTTATGGTTCTATAGCGGGAGAACTTAATGGTTTTGGAACGGTAGAGTTAAAAGAAGGCTATAAGAATACCAAAACTATAAAAATGTTTGTTCATGAAGTAAGTTCATTAAAGGATGAAACATTTATATTTACTGATGCTTATGGAAGGTTTTC
>CAYJDZ010000235.1:0-2083 GCA_964368955.1 uncultured Mariniplasma sp. | reverse complement strand
ATAATGAATATGTACATAAATAATCAACGCGATCAAAGGAGAGCGATATATATGGATTTAAAAGAAAGATACTTTGGAAAAATTAGATCAGAACGTTTAAGACTTACGAAATCAAGAAAAGCTATGATAGAAATATTAGAGGATAAACATCTTACCTTTAAAGAAATTCAAAAGGCTTTAGCTAATCGTGGTTTTTATAATGTATCGACAATTTATAATAATTTAGAGTTTCTAATGGATCATAAAATGGTTATCGAAATTTATATAAACAATATTAAATACTATGATCTTGCCATGGATAATCCAATGCATAGTGCTGATAGTCATATTCATGTCATGAATAAGGAAACAAATGCGATTACCGAAGTTAATAGTCCTGAAATATTTGATTATATTTTAAAACACGAATCATTTAAAGATTTAGATTTAGAATATATCAGAATTATTATTTCTGCGAATAAGAAAAGAAAATAACAATAGTTAAAGAAAAAGGCGATTGCCTTTTTTTTATATTTCTAATGCTGTTACAAATAATTCAGCTGTTGATTTATTGGTTGCTAGCGGTATTTCATAATGATCACTTAATCTTAATAAAGCAGAGACATCAGGCTCATGCGGTTGTGCAGTTAAAGGGTCTCTAAAGAAGATAATCATATCAATGAGTTGATTTGCAACCATAGAGCCAATTTCTTGGTCACCACCAAGTGGTCCTGACTTTTTTAAATGTATTTTAAGACCAGTATGCTCTATAAGTATGGATCCTGTAGTTCCAGTTGCGTAGAGTTCATGTTTTTTAAAAAGAGGCAAATGCTTTTTTACAAAGGCAATCATGTCTGCCTTTTTTTTATCGTGTGCGATTAATGCAATTTTCATATTTATAACCTTTCTGCCACTCTCATTTTAGCTGATTTTGATCTAGAATTATTTGCCATTTCTTCATCACTTGGATAAACAGGCTTTTTAGTGATTACATTGAGTTTAATATGTGGGTCAATCATCACAGGTAAATTTTTTGGTAGGCTTGATGTGCTTTTTTCTTTAAAATAGTGTTTAACAATTCTATCTTCTAAAGAATGAAATGTAATCACAACAATTCTGCCCCCTGGATTGAGCATATCAACTGCTTGCTCTAAGACTTCTTCTAGAACTCCAAGTTCATGGTTAACTGCAATTCTTAGCGCTTGAAATACTTTTTTAGCACTATGTCCTTTTTCTCTATAATTAACTTGATCGGTGATTTTTACTAAATCCATAGTTGTTTTTAAGGGTCTTTGATCAATAATTCTTTGAGCAATTTTAAAACTATTTCTTTCTTCACCATAAATAAAGAATAATTTCGCTAATGCATCTTTATCATAGGTATTTACAATTTCTTCTGCAGTCAAACTTTGCATCTGGTCCATACGCATATCAAGTTTAGCATCTTTAAGATAAGAAAAACCTCTTGATATATCATCTATTTGAAAACTTGACATGCCTAAATCCAGTAAAAGACCATCTATTTTAAAAATGCCTTCTTGATTCAACTTGTTTTTTAAGTGTCTGAAATTGCTCTTAATAATTTTATAATTACTAAAATCTTTTAATACTTCTTTTGCATATGAAATCGCATAATCATCTTGATCAAAAGCGTATAAAAAGCCTTTATCAATGGTTTCTAGTATTTTTTTAGAATGACCAGCACCGCCTAATGTTCCATCAACATAGATGCCATTAGGGTTTATATTTAAAGATTGGATTGCTTCGTTTAGTAGGACACTTACATGTTTCATTTGTTCACTTCTTTTCAGTTTATTGTATGTTAATTCAACTATATAGGATTTTTATCTTTTTGTCAATTTAGCCAAAGAAAAAGGTGCCTTCGGCACCCTTCCTTAATCCTCTTTGGATTCTTTTTTGGTTAAAACTTGTTGTCCTTTGTAATATCCACTGTTTGGTGTAACACGGTGTGGTAATGTGAATTCACCAGTTTGTGGGCAAACAACTAACGCAGGCGCAGTCAATTTGAAATGAGTACGACGTTTTCTTTTCGCAGTTTTACCCGTTCTTCTAAATGGAACAGCCATCTGTTCACCTCCTATTT
>CAYJDZ010000234.1:0-2093 GCA_964368955.1 uncultured Mariniplasma sp. | reverse complement strand
AGAAGAAAACAGAGTATTTTAAAAGAATATAATTTAAGAAAGAATAGTCAAAATATTGCAGGGACAAAAGGAAAAAAGATAACAAGATATAAAGAATTAGTCATTGGTATCGGTTCTTACCTGTTAGAGTTTGAATCTGCATCTTTAAAAGATATCAAAGAAAAAACAAAAGTTTTAAAAGCATCTTCTATCCTTCAAAAAAATTATGATGGATACTTCTTAAGGATTTCTAGAGGTATTTATGGATTAACGGATAAAGGAAAAGAAGAAGTAAAAAAATATATAAATATTATAGAAAAAGGTGAGTTATATGAAAATAGCTAAAATTATATCCTTAATAGGTGCTCTTGCTATGACCGCAGCATTATTAAATGGATTTATCAATGGAAGTTTTTTTGAAGATGGAGGACTGCTTTTAAATAATCCTTGGGGTATTGTCTCAATGGTGGATTTATATGTTGGGTTTATTATTTTTGCGATGTGGATTTTCTTTAGAGAAGAAAAACTAACGACTAAAATTTTACTAATGTTTCCTTTAATGATTCTAGGATTCTTTATGGTAAGTGTTTATGTTTATATTGCTTTGGTTAAAAGTAATGATGATTGGTTAACCTTCTTTTTGGGATCTAAAAAAGAATCATTATTAAAAAAATCAAAGTAAGCATAAAAGATGAAAAAACTATTTAAAGAAATATACGAAGAACTCCTTTTAGTTTTAAAGGGAAAAACCTTAGATACACTACTACCTCCCGTTATATTTGCAATTACATTAGGTGTTTTTAACTTAGAGGTTGCCTTAATTACTGCGATTGTGATTGCGCTAGTCGTTATGGTTTTAAGAATTATAAAGAAAGAATCCAAAAAATATGCATTTTTTGGATTAATCGGAGTGAGTGTTGCTGCTCTTTTTTCTTATCTCAATCAAAATCCTGCAACTTATTTTATCCCAGATATCTTAGGTAGTGCGCTATCAGCAATCTTTGCGATAATCACACTCATTATGAAGAAACCATTAGCTGCTTATGCTTCACACTTAACTAGAGGATGGCCGCTCGCTTGGTTTTGGAGAGATGATGTAAGACCTGCTTACAAAGAAGTGACCTATCTTTGGCTTGTCTATTTTATGTTTAGAACGACTTTAGAGCTAACCATATATCTAACTGGGACAGTTAATGATTTTGTTTGGATTAACACCTTATTAGGCTTTCCAATTTTAATTTTAGTACTTACTTTAAGCTATGTTTATGGTATTTGGAGACTAAGAAAACTAAAAGGTCCTGGTGTTGATGAGTTTATTGAGAATAAAGAAGCGCCTTATAAAGGGCAAACAAGAGGGTTTTGATTCATTTTATTTAGTGGAAATTTTTTATTGGATTTTTTACTTGTAATAATGAAATAATATGGTAAGATGAAAGTGTATTCCCCATATATAGATTTTTAGTTTTAACTGAATTGAAGATATTGTTCGGGATTTATAAGATTCAATAGATTTTAATCAAGATTTATGTTTTATGATTTAATTATTTTATATCTAGTATTTAATATTTAATATTCAATTTTTATTTCTTTAATATACATATTGTTAGTATATATATGGGGAATGCACATTATAAACACCAGTTTGGTGTTTTTTTTTACCATATACTGGTTTATAAAGGCGTAATGATTTGTGATTTCAAATTTGCATGGTATTCTATAAAAAATAGTAGAAATGAGGAATTAATCCATGGGGTTTAAAGATATTAAGAGTTTGTTTGATAAACAAGTGAGTCGTTGGTTTAAATTTAATGTTATTTTATCTTTTCTAGCTTTTATTGGAGTTATCACGATTTTCATTATTGGATATCGATCAAGAGTTGCAGATGCGAACTTTGAGTTACAACCTTTCGTGAGACTAAGTCTAGCATTGTTTGTTGTTCAGATATTTACACTTTTCGGAAGAAATTTTTCAAAACATAAATTCATTAAGGCATTCTTGTTCATAGTTTTAAAACTCTTCGTTCTTTTTATCTTCTTTTTCATTTTGTATGTTTTTAAACTACAAGAATTGATCTATCCAACTATTTATATTACATAATTGTTCTGTAATATAA
>CAYJDZ010000233.1:0-2100 GCA_964368955.1 uncultured Mariniplasma sp. | reverse complement strand
CATTTATGATAAAAAGGCAGTTATAAAACATTTCTTTACAGTATTTTTCCTATTTTTACCCAAGATGATGTTTTTGCAGTTTCATATATCTGTTCATTAATAATCATTTGTTTTAACTCATCATAAAATGTCGTATAAAGCTTTAATGGGTTAATATTGTATATTTGCTTAAAAGTTTGTTTGAAAGCATCTCCATAACTTTCTGCATGCGTTGTAGGGTGCTTCTATATCAATAAAGTGGACGTTTAAGTAATAATTTTTTACTCATAATTTAGACCTTGTGTTTCACACCAGTTGGCCAACTTATCAAGGTACGCTTTTCTTTTATAATCAAACCATTGTTGTCTAAGACCATAATGAAGAAGCAATTGTTCAAAGCGTCCGAAAGCTTTTTTTTAAAAATAGCAGATAAAAACTCATTTTTCAAATGGTCGGGTAGTGCATACGCAAAATTTTCCATAATATTGTGATCATTGATTTCATAGGATTCTGGAAGTTTTAAATAATCTTGCTCATGAACATTTAATATATCATCAATCTTTTGAATCATATCTTTTTCCCAATCTAGGAGTGAACTATCTTCATCGGACTGAAACAATTCATAAATTCGTAAATTTTCATCAGTGATTAAGTCAAATTCAAGTGTTTTTTTATGCATATAAATACTACAACCTGTCGAAACCATTTCTAGTCCTTCGAGTAATTTAGATAATTGATAGGTCTTATTATCCATAGCACTTGCCTCTTTCTTTATTGCTATTCGTATAGAAAACAGTTCTTCGATTCAAAGCCCCTACATCTATGATTAATCTATATGATCACCTAGTGATATAAAAGTGGGATATCTTATTTTCTTATTTTTAACCAATGATAAACTGATCTAGTAAGTTTAGAACTTCTTTTGCTTCATAGGCTACATCTCTTTTACGATTCCCGATGGGAGAAATAATTCCGCCTTTTATCAACTCTTCAATGTTGTTTCTAACTGCTTGATCATTTGCATTGTATTTCTCTTTGATATATTTAACATCAAAAACAGGTTGAGCTATAAAATCATCTAACATCTTCCAGGCAAGAGCATCTTGTCTGAGGTTAAGTTTTTCTCTCCACGAATTCTTTAACTCGATTAATTGCTCTAGAGTCTGGTAAACTTTAGGCACTAGGCCTAATGCGTTTTCTAACAACACGATGATTATAGCCTCATAGTTCCCAATTTTAAATGCATCCAGCGCGCTTATATACCTTATTTGATCTTTGACAATACCTACTGAAAAAGGCATGTATAAATGTTCTAAAAACAACTTTTCTTTGAGTATCAATTGAATCAAGATACGACCTACACGCCCATTACCATCTTCAAATGGATGGATGATTTCAAAATAAGCATGAGCAAAGGCCGCTTGAATCAGCGGATGAATATCATTTCTTTTGCAAAAGTTAATGAACTGCTTCATGTTCAATTCAAGATGATCAGGATGTGGCGGCACATAAGAGGCTTCGTGAGGTATGGAATTGGGTGTCCCAATCCAATTAATTCTCTTTCTTATACCGATATGTTCATCATTTAGAAGCGTTTTGTTTAAATCAATGATAGTGTATACGTCTAGATCCTTATCGGATGACATCCCTTTTATTAAGGATTCAAGGTTCGATTTGATCATCATTGCTTCAGTTGATTCTTTATGGTTGATTTGTGCAAGGGCAACATTTCGATTTGATGCACTATAATGTTCAATTTGAGAACTTGATAGTGCTTCTGTTCTAAGTAAAAGCATTGGAAATGCTGATAGTTTATCTTTGATATAACCATCAAGTTTAGATAAACTCTCAATAGATTCTAAAAGTAAGTTTTGTGTTTCTTTGCTTAATTCAATAGACACGTGAGACAAGTCACAAACAACAGAACTCAAATAAGGTTCTTCAAACAGTCGTCTTTGTCTTCTTGGTAAGTATTGAAGTGTGTTATCTACTTGATAATATTTTTTTTCATATGTGACAAATGGTTTCAATGCGATCACCTCGATTACTTATATTATAAAATAAAAAAGTAGAATTTACAACCACCTTATTCTACTTTATTTGATTATCATAGAATAATAT
>CAYJDZ010000232.1:0-2102 GCA_964368955.1 uncultured Mariniplasma sp. | reverse complement strand
AGAACACCAATGATACATAAGAATGCACCAAAGATAACTGCTATTCTAATCCCTAAATCATCATATAAGTCTTTACCAAGAAGTAAAAAACTTGTAAATATAATGGTGGCTAAACTTCCTCCTAGTTTTGAACTAAAACCAGTAGCTGCAACATACATTCCTGCATTATCATTTTTTTTGATATATTTATCGTAATTGGTACAATCTGCTGTAACAACACCAGGAAGTATGCCAAATGCTGCTTGACTAAAGGGCACAAGAAGAGCGATAAATACTAATGGTATATAAGGATTTACACCCCACAACCCAAGAATACTTATAGTCAGGAAAGTTGCTGCAAACAGTATAAATCCAATAATCATTACTGGCTTTTTACCAAGTTTTTTACCCATCTTGTTAATTAATGGATATGATGCAAGTGTTAAAGCACCTATAACTATGGTTAGAGGTCCTTGAACATTTTCATTTAAGATAGCAAGTACGGTAAGAAAATAGATGAGTCCAGTTTCAAAAATATATGTTGCAATACCATAAGCTGTATTACCGATAAAGAAAAGAACATAATTTTTATTTTTACTGACAGTTTTTATAGAAGTCTTAAAACTTAAAGGGTTAGCGCTTGTTTTCGATTTATAATTTTTTTCATCTAAAAAGATAGTTGGTATAAAAAGAATGATAACACCGATAATTCCAAGAATCACAAATGAATATCTTATGCTGTCAATTCTTGAAACGCCTAAAAGATTTTCTAAGGGTACCCAAAGAGATGTTGCAAATGAAACAATTAAAAAACCAACAAACCAAAAGGCACTAGAAAATGTTGATAGATCGACTAAATCATCTGGAGTTCGTCCCATATCAACCATTAATGTGTAATAGGGAATTGAATAGAGTGTCAGAAACAAAGCGCTTAGAATCAAAGATAGAGCGACCCAAACAACGTTTAGGGGATGGACTTGGTCTGAAAAAGGAACAAAAAATGTTGCAATGTAAAAAAATGCCATTGGGATTGCAGCTTTTCTCATGAAAGGCAATCTTTTACCTTTTTTATTTTTACTTAGATCTGAGATGCTCGCAATCCAAGGATCGGTTAGGGCATCAAATATTCTACTTGTAAATAGAATTAGACCTAAAACTGTAAATATAACTAAAATTCCACTTGTTGGAATAGTGTAGGCTATACCTGATATATCAGAGGGGATAAAAATAAAGACAAGATAGAGCATATGGATGACTGTGATTAGAGATATGCCAAGATTTCCAGTAGAAAAGATTAGTTTTTCTTTTAAAGTTAGTTTCATAGACGTTATCCTTTTATAGGTGTAGATTTTAAGTTATTATTTTTTTAGGCCATCTAAAAGCAGTTGAGATAATTGTTCAAGCATTAGCCAAGAATCTATTTCTTGCTCTTTATCTAAAAACTCTTTATCCAAGACGATTCTACTAGCAAGAGAAAAAAGTGAATTGTTTATAGAAAGAGCAGCAATTTCAGGCTTTATTTGAGGATTAATAGATTGATCTAGAAGACCTTCAGCTAATAAATTTTTCAAAATTGCATCAGGAATTTTCACTATCGTTAAGTAGTTTAAGTAGTTATCTTTTATTCGATCTTTAGCAGATAATTTGTTATCCAAAATTGGCGCAAACACAAGTAGTTCGTTATTTTCTTTAAAATAGGAGTTATATCTTTGAAATAAAGTAATAATCCTTTGATATGCATTTTCTTGTGTAACAAAATCGGTATCAGAAAGATATGCTGTAAAATTTGTATAGGATTCCCGTGTGATTTGAAGGAGTAGTTGCTCTTTTGTGTCAAAATATCTATAGATAGTCCGTCTATCAATTTTTGCTGCATCAGCAATTTTAGATATATAAGTATCTCTATAGCCATTTTCTAGAAATGATTTTTTTGCAATTGTAAGGATTCGACGTCTTGTATGATCTTTATTTCTAATTTTAATGACATCCATTTTTGTTTAAACCTCCTCATTATTATAAGCGTATGTCACAGATGTGCTGTTGAAGATATAGTAGACGAAATATATAGATTTGTCAATAGTTCTTCAATAATTAGGATGCTAATCAAATATAGAGTAAATAAA
>CAYJDZ010000231.1:0-2109 GCA_964368955.1 uncultured Mariniplasma sp. | reverse complement strand
GACAAATTTGGCCTTTATTACCGCTTTGTTTTTTACCACAAGCACATTGATAATCCCTAGTAGGTCCGAATATTCTTTCGCAGAATAAGCCGCCCTCTTCAGGTTTAGATGTTCTATAGTTAATGGTTTCATGTGTTTTTACTTCACCATATGACCATTGTCTTATTTCATCAGGTGATGCGATACGAATTTTAAGATGAGAAAATGTACGAGAACCATACCCTTTACGAACAGGTTGTATATGACGGCCAATACGTTCTGATAAATCCATATCAAGAACACTTGGAACTGCCTCTACGGATTCTTTAACTTCTTTGTCATCGTCACCTTCTACTTTTATAGAGACTTCTTCAGCAACTTCTTTTAACGCATCAAAACCATAAAGTTCTAAGATGCCATTAATTTCTTGACGTAAAATTAAGTCTTCTCTAAATAAATGATAAAGTGTTCTACGATCAACTTCTAGTAAATCTTTTAAATCTTGAATGCCAGCTTTTTTTAAGATATCAACTGTTTCTTCTGTTAAGTTTAAGTTTTCTAGATATCTAGGTAGTGTATAACGACGTAAAATAGTCTTTATTTCTTCATAGCTTACACCAAGTAGCATTGATAATTCTTTTAAGTTAAATGTATTAAAATCCTCTAGTCTATCAATACCTGATAGTTTTAAAGCATTGAGAGCATCTTCTGATAGTTTTAACGATTCAACATGTAATGTTAATTTTTCTTTAGCCATTAGCGATACCCTCCTTTACTAAAGGTTGTTTTTGTATGATCAACAAGTGATTTAGTTGCTTCATTTTCTCCTGTTTCCGCATCAATTAATTCAACATACAATCCAAGTGATTGCAATTCTCTTGTTAATACTCTAAATGATTCAGGAATTGAAGCTTGTGGGATTGGTTTGTCATGTGTAATTGAACTATAAACCTTGTTTCTACCAATCATGTCATCTGATTTAACAGTTAACATTTCTTGAAGCGTATGAGCAGCACCATAAGCATAGAGTGCCCAAACTTCCATTTCTCCAAAGCGTTGTCCACCATTTTGAGCTTTACCACCCATTGGTTGTTGTGTAACTAATGTATAAGGTCCAACAGAACGTGCATGTAATTTATCATCAACCATGTGTGATAGTTTAATCATATACATAACACCAACTGAAACTCTATTATCAAATGCTTCTCCGGTACGTCCATCATATAATGTGACTTTACCATCTTCACCAAATTGAGCCAACATCTTTTGATCAAGTTCATAATTATACTTTTCAATTTCTGTCATTTCTTCAATTGGTTTACTTGGTTTAATCGAATTATTAGTTTTTTCTCTTGATTCTCTCATAATTGATTTTAGATCGTTATCATTTAGTCCATCAAATACAGGCGTTGCGATTTTAATGCCTAAGTTTTTAGCAGCAATTCCTAAATGGATTTCTAAGATTTGTCCAATATTCATACGAGAAGGAACCCCTAGTGGGTTTAGCATGATGTCAACTGTTGTTCCATCTGCCATGTGTGGCATGTCTTCTTTAGGTAATATTTTAGAGATAACCCCTTTATTACCATGACGACCAGCCATTTTATCCCCTTCAGAGATTTTACGTTTTTTAGCAACGTATACAGTAATTGACTCATTGACACCACTTGGAAGAACATCCCCATTTTTCTTAGAAAAATATTGGATAGATTGAACGATACCGCCCCCACCATGTGGAACTCTTAGAGATGAATCTCTGTATTCTCTTGATTTTTCACCAATAACTGCATGAATTAATTTTTCTGATGGGCTTGGTTCAAATACACCTTTTGGCGTAATTTTACCTACTAAAATGTCGCCTTCTTTAACTTCACTACCCGCAATAACAATACCACGTTCGTCTAAGTTTTTAAGGGCTTCATAACCAGCATTTGGTACTTCTCTTGTAATTTCTTCACGACCGTTACCGGTTTTTAATTCTCTTGTTTCAATTTCATATTCATCAATGTGAATTGATGTATAAACATCTTCTTTAACTAATTCTTCAGAAAGAATAATTGCATCTTCATAGTTGTAACCTTCCCATGTCATAAATGCCACGGTAACGTTTCTACCTAATGCTAATTCACC
>CAYJDZ010000230.1:0-2114 GCA_964368955.1 uncultured Mariniplasma sp. | reverse complement strand
ATAATATACTGTCAAATAAAATCTTTTTTGGTATAATAATATATGTATGAAAGGATTTAGAAATGGATAAACTTAGACTCAATCTACTACTAAAATTATATATTATCTTTTTCTCAATATTCGCTTTTTTAGAACTTGTTTTTAGAGTAAGCATTATTGGGTTTTTACAATCAGAAAATTTATTTAGAATTTTCTTATTTGTAGGTTCTTACGCAATGATTATTGTCTTTATTTTAAGACTGCTCCCAAGAAAGATGATCAAATATGTAGCTTTTATACTTATTTTTCTAATCTCAGGTTTTTATTTCTCTCAAGATTTATATTATAGAATGTTAAGTGGGTTTTATTCATTTTCAATAGTTGGAGATGCAAAAGCAGGATTTGGTTTCTTAGACAGTGTATTTAAAAATATGAGTTGGCTTCATCTACTTTATATACCACCTATCGCATTAGGGATACATTATTTTTTCAAGCCAAAGAACAAGGAAATACATAAGAGGATTTTATTTTTTTCATCTAAAAGTGATTTTGCTTTATCTGTATTGGCAACTTTCTCACTTTTCTTTATTACGGTTTCAACTATTCCTAAAATTAACCTTGATTTAATTGATTCGCCATATGCATACTCAGATTACGATTTATATAAAGAAAATCCGAGTGCATATCAAACGATAGATAAATTTGGAGTACTAACCTATCTTCAAAGAGATATTGCAGGTTCATTTAAATCAAGAGATGATGATGGAATGATCAAAGCTGAAATTCAAGCATATCTTAACAGCCAAGTCATACATCAACAAAACGAATATTCAGATTATTTCAAGGATAAAAATTTTATAATGATTATGGCTGAATCTTTTGATACATACGCCATTGATCCTACATTGACGCCTAATATTTATAAGATGCAACAAAATAGTTGGAATTTTGAACAATACTATTCACCACTTTATTATAGAAACACAGCAGACACTGAATTTATGTCACAAACAAGCTTTTTTGCCCATAAAAATGTTGTCTTAACAATGGAATCATTCAAAGATAATGAGTTTCCAAATACACTACCAAAGCTTTTTAATCATGAGTCATATCGGAGTTACTCATTTCATGATTATACAGATTTCTTTTATCCTCGTTCTGTTTTTCATCCTCTGACTCTTGGATACAATGAGTATTATGGAGCAATTGAACTAGATATGATCGATGAGCAAGAAGAAAGAGGTCCAAAACATCAATGGCCAAGCGACCTTGATTTAGTCAATAAGACTATGGACATCTTAGTAGAAAAACAACAACCATTCTTTTCATATATCTTAACAGTTTCTGGACATCTACCCTATACAGATGATCATCCGATTGCTCTTAAAAATTATGATTTAGTTAAACAAATATTTATTGATGAACAAAGAGAAATGCCTGTTGATGATATTTTGTATTATCACGCGGCTAATTATGAATTAGATTTAGCTATAGGAGCTTTACTTGAAAGATTAGATGAAGCAAATATGGCTGATGATACAGTGATTATGTTATATGGTGATCATTATGCTTATGGTCTAGATAAAGATATCATTGAATCTTATGATGATACAAAAACAGAAGATGATTTTTTAGGGATGCAAAGAGTTCCAATGATGATTTATCATCCAAGTCTAGTTCATGAAAATAAAAAGGAAGTTTTCTCATCTATTGACATTACACCAACCTTAGCTAATCTTTTTGGACTTGAACTAGATTATAGTCAGGTTTTAGGAGTAGACATTTTCAGTAATCAAAACCGATCAGTGTTGTTTTCCAATGGAAGTATTTTAACCGATCACTTTATTTATAATCTTGAAAAAGATGAAATTATATTTTTTGAAGAAATGAACTATGATCTGGTTAAAGCATTAATTAGCGAATACACTTACAAAAAAAGAATAAGTCAATTGTTGTTAGATATTGACTATTTCAAGGAAGTAGTTATCGAATAAAAATTTATATATTTAGAAAAAAATGTGAACTGATTAATTTTCAGTTCACATTTTTTTATTTCTTAGATTTAATTTTTGGATGAAAATACTCAAAGACAACATTATCATAATTGGATTTCACAAAATCGAATGCTTCTTGAG
>CAYJDZ010000229.1:0-2116 GCA_964368955.1 uncultured Mariniplasma sp. | reverse complement strand
GTTACAATTTGTTTATTTTATATTTATCAAAATAAATAGTAGTATTTTCATCCCATAACGATGCTTGAACTTCAGCAATATGCATTTTTTCTAAGACAATCATGCAAATCCGGGACTGACCTATCCCACCTCCAATTGTTTGCGGTAGTTCATTATTTATAACTAATTGGTGGTATTTGTTATTAACAAGGTCTAGTCTATCGCTGGATTTAAGTTGTTCCAACAAAACTTTTCCATCAACTCTTATCCCCATTGATGAAAGTTCAACTGCTTCATTTAATACATCACTCCATATTAAAATATCACCATTTAAATTCCAATCGTCATAATCTGGTGCACGAAGATCGTGTTTTTTGCCGTTAGCAAATATTTTTCCTATTCTTTTAATAAATACTGTTTTATGCATTTTCGTAATATAGTGCTCTTTTTCGCGCATTGATGAATTAGGATACATCTGGTCCAGTTCTTCAGCATCAATAAAAAAGACATTTTCATTGATGGTTTCGTTTAAAATGGGATAACTTTTTCTAACGATGTCCTTAGTCTCTTTTAATACAATTACTATCTTATTAACTATATCTTTTAGAAACTCGATAGTTTTATCTTTTTCGTTTATCACTAATTCCCAGTCCCACTGATCAACATACAACGAATGTGTATGATCTAATATATCTTTCGGTCTAATAGCATTCATGTCTGTGTAAATTCCTTCATAAATATGATATCCATAGTGTCTTAATACTATTCTTTTCCATTTTGCTAATGATTGAACAATTTCAACTTCATATCCGAGTAAATCCAGCTTAAATTTTAAAGCACTATCTTTTAAGCCTAGGTCATCATTAACACCTTCATTGCTTTTCACTACAATGGGTGCTGAAACTCTATCTAAATTCAATGCTTCAGCAAGTTTTCTCTCAAAGTTGTCTTTTACTATTTTAATTGCTTTTTGTGTTTCTTTAATCGTGAGTTTTGATTTATACATGTTTACTCCATTTTATAGTTTTTATTTTTTGTATAATCCATTAAATTTTGAAATTTAAAAACGATTTCAGTTGTTCTTTAAGAAAGCTAATTTGATTGGATTTCAAACGTATAGAAAATCGTGTCTTTGGTCCACACTCTAAGTCCAGTTTGATTATCTTCTCTAGTACTTGGTGTAATTCCAGATTGAAACTTAAATGTGAAAAGAAAAACGTTATCTACATACATCGAAATTTGCTTATTTTTCAAAGGATCATTATTATCTGCAATAACCAACTTAATATCGTGAATTTCTAACCACCAAGGGTTTACATTGTTTTTTGTACCCCCTGATGCTACAAAAGCACCACTTCCTCCTCCAGCAAAACCAACGTTATATCGGTAAACTGGGTTGGCGACTTCGTTACCATTAGCTCTAGACCTAATAATAACTTCTCCTGAAGCATATCCACGATCAAACTGCAAAACATATCCAGTATCCTTATTACTATTGTCTAAAGTTGTTTCAAAAAATATACCATAACCTCCCGAAGTAGAGACGGTTAGTTGAGCTCTGACTATGATGGTATAAGTTGATTTATTGTTGTCAATAAATAATGTCCCATACGAAGTATTCATGCTTGTTCCAGTGTCTGTAAAAGATCCCAAAGCAACTACACCGCCTTGCTCAACTACAGTTGCAAGCAAGTCGTCTGAGAAATCATAAACAATTTCTACTGGTGGTATTACTTCAATTATTTCTGATGATAATTTCCACAATTGATCTGTGACATCCCAATTATAAGAATACGGCGATTTTGGTTGTTCAACTTGGGAAATGTATCCACGTGAAAAAAGAACAGAGATTCTCTCACTGTTTGTCGTTGATCCTTCAAAAACATCATTTGAAGTAACATTATCCCAAAGCACATAATTCTTAGTTGCTTGATTAAGAGAAGCAACTGTTTCTTTATATGCTTTAGTAGATGTGTTTGATATTAAATTCCCTATTGCTACAAAAGCAACAGCGGCAATAATTCCAAGGATAACCACCACGGCTAAAAGTTCAACTAAAGTTACCCCTTTATGCTTTAGACCAATCTTCATCATCTAAACTCATTTCTTAATGATATTTAAGATTATTATATCACGT
>CAYJDZ010000228.1:0-2117 GCA_964368955.1 uncultured Mariniplasma sp. | reverse complement strand
ATATCAGCAGCTTCTTTAACATGAATAGTTCTCATATAAGTCTTAGCATTGTTTGCTGCATCTTTAACAGAATAGAAGATTGTATAAGCTCCAACAACATTCACATCTAAGTTTGATGCATCAACGATGATATCATTAAGAGTTAATTCTTGATCAACGTTGTCAGAGATAACTACACCAGCAAGTGGATCAAATGTGATACCTTTTCTAATAATATATTCATCGATACCTCTTAGCGTTGGTGCTTTAGTATCAACTACTGTTGAAATTCTTTCAATCATCATATCATCAAGATAAACTGTGGTAGGTATAGAAGTTGCTCCAACTAAGCCCACAAAGAATGCTAGTTTACCATTTGAGTATCCAGGAAGGATATGATCAATAATAATTTCATATGTAACCCAATCAGTGGTTACATCAATAATTTTATCAAATCTTCTTGATGTTCCTTCTTCAAGCGCTAGCATGATTGGTCTTGCGATATCAGCTTTAGCTTTGAAAGTAACTTTATAAAGACGACCTTGTTCAATCACTAGATTTTGTTGATAGAATTGAACACCATGAGGTACTGTTCCAATGTCAGTAACAGCAATAGTTGCAATACCGTCTTTAATCATTGCTGTAAACTTACCAGCACCATGCCATCCCCAACCATCAACAGCAGGTTGAGCGTATGGAGTTAATTGTTCTGTTTCGAAATTACCATTAACAACTTTAAGTGTTGATGGAGCAATACCATCAGCAACTGTTATTGTACGAGTAACTACAGTTTCATTTCCAGATTTATCACTAACTGTATATGTTAGGACATAATCTGCTGGAATTGCGCTATTTACAGCACCTGTAACAACGATATCATCAACTGTAAGTTTTGTATCAATGTTGTCAGTTACGCTAATGCCAAATAAAGGATTAAATTGTTCATCTTTATCGATAATTCTAGCTGTTGCACCATTAATAACAGGAGCAACTTCATCTAGAACAACTGCAATTTCTTCAACTTTAATGTTATCAAGATACATTTTTGTTAGTGCATTACCACCTTGTAAGTAAGCAGTGTTAGTGCCACCACCAAAAATAAGTTTACCATTTTCAATCGTAGGTGCAGTCACATAGAATTCGATTTCATATGTTGCCCATTCTGTGGTTAACATTTTTGCTTCATCGATATATCCAACAAAAGCAGCGTTTTCAAGTTTAACGACGATTGCTCTAGCTACATCAGCTTTAGCATCAAAACTAATCTTGAATGCTTTACCTTGAGTAACGATTAAGCCTGGTTGTGAGAATTGAGCACTCCACCAAACACTACCAATACTCGTAATCGTATATTCTAATACACCATCTACGATTTCAGCAGTTGAAGTTCCACCTTCTCCAGCCCAATGAGTCCAGGTACCTTCAAGTGGTTGAGAAAAATCACCATTAGTGATAAATAAATCACTTGCTGGTTTTTCACGAACAACGATTCTACGTTCTTTAGTGATTTCGTTTCCAGCTACGTCAGATACGGTATAAACTAAGTCATAAGTTCCAACAGTTGTGACATCAACTGTATCCCCAGTGATTACGATTAAATCAGTAATAGTACCGTCAACATCATCAATAGCTGTGACACCTTCCATAGGATCAAAGGCATCATTAAGGTTAAGTGTGATAGGAGTTATACCAAAGAATATTGGTTTAATGATATCAAGTTTAGTCCATTTCGCATAAAGGGTTATGTTGCTTGTAGGTATAGTTGTAAACACATAAGCAGTTACGAATTTAGAGTCTGCATACCATCCAGCAAATTCACTACCATCTTTTGTTGGGTCTGCTGGTTTAGTAACCGCAGATCCTTCATCAATGGTTGCCTGAGCAACAGCTGAGCCCCCATTTGAATTAAAGGTCACTTTAAAGGTTACAGGAATAACAACAACAGCCTCCCATTTCGCATAAACTTTAATATTAGCTGTTAATTCTGATTTTGCAGAAAAAACTTGTGTTAATGCCTCATCTTTAAACCATCCTTCAAAAGTAAAACCATCTTTTGTAGGATTTGCAGGCAATGTAACTGAACTGCCTTTATCAACTTTTAAATCAGCAATTGTAGATCCGCCGTTTGTTTCAAATGT
>CAYJDZ010000227.1:0-2123 GCA_964368955.1 uncultured Mariniplasma sp. | reverse complement strand
TAACTGAATTTGTTTATCTTCTAACTTTAGAAAATAAACACCATTTTTTTGATAAACAAATACTTCACTATTATCTTGATTAAACTGAATATGATAGCCATAATTTTCTAATTCTCTAATCACTTGCATTGTCGTTTCTTCACTAGAAGGACTTTCAAAAGTGATAATTGTATTTTGCTTCTTAAAAACTCTTTTCTTATTGATATCAAAAACAAATATATTCCCTAAAAAATCTAAATAATATGTAGATTTCTCTTCGAAATCTTTGTCTACTAATGCGCGCAGCGTTTGTCCGAAAATATCGATATGAAGTAGTTTGTTAAATCCAAAATTTTCAACTATGATTAATCTGGCTTCAACTCTATGTTGAGAAGGTTTCAAATGTACATTAACCTCTTGAGGTCTAATCGTTAAATAAAAGTCTTGACCCTTTAGTTTTGAAACACATGCTAGCACATCGTCATTGAGGCATATCGGTACTCCATTAACGCTAATTTGATGATCACTTTTTTTCGTCAATAAAACGTTGGTTTCAGGTGTTCCTATAAAACTAGCAACATCTAAATGAGCAGGATTGTTATACATTTGTTCTGGTGTTCCAACTTGGATTATTTCTCCATCAATCAATAGAGCAATTCGAGTAGCCATCGCCATCGCTTCAATTTGATCATGAGTTACATAAATACAAGTCACTCCAAATTCAGTTTGAAATTTAACAATTTCTGATCTCATCTCAGTTCTTAAGACTGCGTCAAGATTCGAAAGAGGTTCATCAAATAAGATGAGTTTTTCATTATCGACTAGTGCTCTTGCCAAGGCAACTCTTTGTCTTTGACCACCTGACAATTGATGTGGATAACTCCCTAACTTATCTAAAAGAGATAGTTTATGAGCGATATGTTCGACTTGTCTTCTTTTTTCCAGTTTTGATAGTTTTTTATTTAACAACCCAAATTCTATATTTTGATATGTCGTCATATTTGGTAATAATGCATAATTTTGGAATACAAAACTTAAATTTCTAGTCGATGGATCTTTATCATTTTGAAGCTCACCATTTATAATTAAGTTTCCTGAAGTTAATTCTTCTAGTCCTGAAATCATTCTTAACGCTGTTGTTTTTCCCGAGCCTGATGGTCCGACAAAGACTAAAAACTCGTCTTCAAAAATTTCTAAAGAAAAGTCTTTAATCACTTGGATATTTTTTTGATATTCTTTATAAACATGTTGCAAAGATATTCTACTCATTCTTATACTCCTATTTGATACCTGTGGTGGTTACATTTGATGTAATTCTTCTTTGAAAGATAAAGAAGATAATAACTGGTGGAATCATTGTGAATAGTAATAGACTTAAGAATTGATCTAGAGTCATATTATAGGTGAACAGTTCTGCATTAACTTTAAAGAGTTTAATCATCACTGTCCAATAATCTTGATTGTTAATCATGATATAAGGAAGTAGGAAGTCATTCCAAGAACCCGTAATACTAAATATTGCAACAACCATGATGACTGGTGTAGAAAGCGGTAAAATTACTTTAAAGAATGTTTGAAGTTTAGTTGCTCCTTCAAGTTCAGCAACTTCAAATAAATCTTTAGGTAGACTATCAAAATGAGTCTTAAAAAGTAAGAAATTAAATGGGGATGCTCCAGCTATAAACCAAAATGGAATCAATGTAATAAATGTAGATTGCACTTGTCTAAGCGATTGTCCTGTAAGTTTTGAAACCATTTCATAAATAAAAGTTATATTTTTATAAAGTGGTACTAGAGCTACTGCCGATGGGATAAGCATGGATCCTAAAATCAAAGCAAACAAAAACTTACTTCCTTTAGGTTTTAACACTGAAACAACATAAGCTAAAAGACCATTAAATAAAACTGCACTAAGCGCTGCTCCAAAAGATATAAATAAAGAATTATAAACATTTTTCATGATTTGTGTTTTTTTAATGACAACAACAAACTTTGAAAAATCAAACGCACTAGGAAAAAATTTATAATTTGAAGGGAGTTGTAATAACTCATTACTATTTTTAAATGAGGTAACAAATAACCAAACAAATGGTAGTAAAACGACGAGCATACCGATGATGAGTAATGTATACATGATATAGTAG
>CAYJDZ010000226.1:0-2127 GCA_964368955.1 uncultured Mariniplasma sp. | reverse complement strand
AGGAATCCAGAAACATCAGCGAGAATACCAAATGGGGATTTCGCAAACGCTTTGCTCAAGGTCAATTATTAATGAATACCCTTCATTTTCTAGGCTATGACAAAGACGAGGAAGGTCAATTAGTTATAAACCAAACACAAGCAAAAACTGTTAAATACATTTTTAATCAATATTTAAACGGCATGAATATATCAAAATTATCTAGGCATTTAGCAGAAAAAGAATTTAAGAATGGTCGCGGTGCTGTTGTTTGGTATCCAGATACGGTTAAAGAAATATTAAGAAATGAAAAATATGCAGGTGACCTGATGCTTCAAAAAACGGTTACTGTTGATTATCTTTCTCACAGAACAATCGAAAATGATGGTCACGCGACAAAATATTATATTAAAGATAACCACAATCCAATCATTGATAGAGAGACTTTTGATATCGTACAAACGATGATTCATGCAAGAGAGATTATCTTAAACAATGATAATAAAGAACGTTTTAAACATCTAGCTCAAAAACCGATCAAAGGCCTTGTCTACTGCAGCAGGTGCAAACGTATGTATAGCTCTAAGATGCACAACTCAGGAACGACATTCAAAAAAAGCATGTTGAAATGTCATACGGATAGAAACAATCCACATAACTGTGATAATCCTTCTATTCATGAGCCACTTGTAGAACGAGCAACACTTCACATTATTAAAGAACTAACTAGGACTGAAGATATGCAAAAATCACTTTTAGCTTTTATGGAACAATCCTTAGAGCAGGTTAATTCCCATGAACCTCTTAAAAAACTAAAAGAAAAAAGTATTGATCTTGCAAACGAACTTAAAAAACATGTCAGAAGCAAAATACGTTCTGGCATGTCTGATGAAGAATATGATGCGATTTATAAAGAAATCGAAAGCAAACTAGAACAATGTGAAATAGACATTGTAAACCTTAGAATTCAAATCAATAAAGAACTTCTGACAAGAAGACGCTTATATGCTCTAACAAACTTTATTGAGTCAAACTACGAAGATAAACGAATCATTAAAAGCTTCTTTGGGATGATTCTAGTTGATGGGAAAAATCATTTAAAATACATCATTGATGATACATTTTCCATCATCGATGACCTATATGATCAAATCGACATACTTAAAAATTACAAACCTTTCTTAAAGGGTGCATATGATGATGAAACAACGAAAAATACAGTAACCTACGAGGTAATTAAATATGAGGGACATTAAGGATATTAAAGTCATAGAAACCAATCAAAATGCATACAAGCATGTGATTAAGCGAGTTGCAGCTTATGCACGTGTATCAACAAAACAAGAAATGCAAGAATCCTCTTTAGATCTTCAAGTAAGACACTATGCTAGAGAAATAATCTTTAATCCTGATTATATTTTTGCAGGCATATATTACGATCATGGAAAAAGTGGTACCTCCATGATAAAACGAGATGGATTGCAAGCTTTGCTAAAGAAAGCCTATGCAGGTCATATCGATCTTGTTTTAGTTAAATCATTATCACGTTTTGCAAGAAATACCATTGATGCCTTAAATGTCATTAGAGAAACCAGGAAATTAGGTGTTGAGTTCTTCTTTGAAAAAGAAAATCTATCATCAACAGATAACACCATTGATATGATTCTTACAATGATGGCAGGACTTGCTGAAGCAGAGTCTCAACAAATATCATCAAACATTCGTTGGGGCCATCGAAGTCGTGCAAAAACTGGAAAGGTTCATTTACATCCTGCATTTGGATATGATATCACCAAAGATAGAAAATACGTTATCAATGAAGCACAAGCAACAGCTGTTCGAAGCGTCTATAAAATGTTTCTTGAAGGCAAAAAGAAAAATGAAATTCTTATTTATTTAAACAATCATGGATTTAAAACTGCTAAAGATGTGGCATTTAAACATGCTCAACAAATTAAAACCATTTTAACCAGTGAAACATATATAGGTAAAATGACTTACGGGAAAAGCTTTACCAAAATAGATGGACGTGAAAAAAAGGTTGTCATCAACAATGGAGAACAACCTAAATACATTATTAATAATCATCACGAGGCTATCATTGACATAGAAACATTCCATAAAGTTCAGACAATTTTTGAGGAACAA
>CAYJDZ010000225.1:0-2130 GCA_964368955.1 uncultured Mariniplasma sp. | reverse complement strand
GTGAATAATCAAGCTTTTCAATAAGTGGTACGGCATAAGCACAAGTCTTGCCTGTACCTGTTGGGGCCTCGACGATAACATCATTGCCTTCTAGCAAAGCAGGTATCGCTTGCTACTGAACGGGTGTTAATTCTACAAATCCAAGCTCGTCAATTGCTTGAACTATTTCTTCTCTAATGTCTAATTCGTTAAATTTCATACTGATTCCTTTTCAAAACATCTAACTTTAACACACTTGAATCAAGATAGCGAGGAAAACTTTGAATTCTTTTTTATTGTTCACTAAATGTTAATTGAAAAAGTAAATGCAACAATAAAATAATTTCTGTAACTTTTACTTTTTCCGAAATAGATGTCATTATGAAAATGAGCTTAGTTTTCTTTTGGAGGTAAAAATGAAAAGGAAAACACAACTTAAATTTGAAGATAGAGTAAAATTGCAAACTTATCTAGAAGAAGGAATGCCTATTTCCACTATATGCAAGAAATTAGGCTTTGCAAGACAAACCATATACCGTGAAATACATAGAAATTCTGAAAGCAAGATTAAACCGAGAATATACTCAACTTATTGTGTATATCGAAAAGATTGCCCATATACTAAGGAGAAAAGATGCACATCAAGATGTGAACATTTCATCAAAGAACAATGTTCAAAGATTATGCGATTTCCATTCATATGTAATACATGTGTTAAAAAAGGATATTGTTATCTATCAAGAAAATATTACTATGCAAACACGGCACAAAGAAAATCAGAAAAGTCTTTACGTGAGCCAAGATCTGGCATTCGAGTATCTCAAGATGATTTTGATCAAATTAATAAAATTATTTCTCCTCTATTAAAAGAGCAAGGCCAGTCACTGAATCATATTCTTACTTCTCATACAGAAATCAATATCAACGAGAGAACTCTGAGAAATTGGATCAATAAAGGCTATACTGACGCAAAGGTTATAGATTTACCAAGAACTGTCTCTTTTAAACCAAAAAAGGAGTATATTCATCGCATAACTAAACCTTTAGAAGTCATTTCAGGTCGTTCATATAGTGATTTTACTAAGTTCTGTAAGGATAACCCTAATCAATTAGTTTCACAATACGATACGGTTGAAGGGATGAAATCAGACAATCAAAGAATATTGACAATACATTTTCCCTCTCTTCATTTTCAATTTGGTTTCTTGCTTAATTCCAATACACCAGATGAAATGAATCGTACCTTAATTGGTCTGAGAAATAAGTTAGGAAATGATTTATGGAGAAAGTTTTTCCCCGTTATGCTATGCGACAATGGAATAGAGTTTAACAAATTATTTGAACTTGAAGCCGATGAAAACGGCGAGTCAATATCAAGAGTTTTCTATTGTAATCCTTACTGTTCAGGACAGAAAGGAGCGTGTGAAAGAAATCATGAATTCATACGCTATATTGAGCCAAAATATCATTCGCTTAATCACTTGACTCAAGAAAAAGTTAATCTTATTTTTTCCCATATAAATTCCATATATCGTAAATCCTTATGTGGCGTTACTCCTTACGATTTAGCATTAGGTTTTTTTGGAAAAGATTTTATGAATATTATTGGAATAAAAAAGATTGAGCCAGACCTAGTAAATCTGACTCAATCACTAACAAAGAAACTTAAACATAAGTAATCTAAACCCAACTTATGTTTATGAAAAACTAAGCTCATTAACACAATACCAAATATCAAAAGTTGCATTTACATTTTCCAAAGTGTATTTTGCATCTTCTTTTTGTTATGCTTAGTTTTATAAAGATTCTCTCTTTACTCTTTTAAAATATCATTTAACATCACATAAGAAAAGAGTCAAATCACCCTTAGAAGAGCTATTTGACCCTTTTTCTTACTTTTTTCTTTTCAAACTTTCATTTTTTCATGCTAATTGTTGCATTTACTTCTTCAACTAACATGTTGTTCACTAAATATGGACAAACCATTAAAACATTACTTTAAGAACATAAAAAAACAGTGAGATATACTCACTGTTAAATAATGACTTAGTGTTTATGGCAGTCACATTTATGGTCGTGACATTCATGTTCGTTTTCGGCTTCTTTGTATTTTTCATCAAGTTTTTCTTCAAAACCTGCGAATACATTTCC
>CAYJDZ010000224.1:0-2140 GCA_964368955.1 uncultured Mariniplasma sp. | reverse complement strand
TATAGTGGCTTTAATTTAGAGTGGTCGTCTAATAAACCCGATGTTATCACAAATGAAGGGATATACATTAGACCTTATCATTTAGAAAATGTTGTCTTAACCCTACATATTACTTCACAAGATATCGATCAAACTAAGACATTTAATATCATCGCTAAAGGATATAAATCTTTAGAAAAACCAATTGCTTCAAGCTATATTTATAGAGATTACGAAGCGGTTGATGATGCCTTCTTTGAAACTTTAGATGTAATTAATACAGCTTTTATTCTCGCAAATGATGAGGGTGACTTATATGGCTCACACTATCTTGAACAAGTGAGTACGCACATTATACCAAAAGCAAAGAAAAACGGAAATTGGGTGATTATGTCAGTTGGACCTAGTACTTCATGGTCTTCAATTGCGAGTAGTTCATTGAAAGTCAATCATTTTGCAGATCAAATTGTCCAATTCATCAATGATTATGGGTTTGATGGAGTTGATATCGATTGGGAAACACCTTCTACAGCAGAAGCAACAAGATATACGACTTTAATGAGAATTGTCTATGAGAAAGTCAAAGCAAATAATTCTCACCACCTAGTCACAACGGCAATCGCTGGAGGCAGATGGCAACCACCTAAATATGACCTGCTTAACTCAAGTCAATATATTGATTATATTAATGTCATGACATATGGACTTACAAGTGGTTCAGGACAATACCAAAACCCATTATATTATTCTGATGTCTATCACAATACGACACTTAAAGTAGGCAAAGTATTAATCACTACCTCAATTGATGAGAGCGTTAAAATGTTTAGAGATACCTATCAGGTGTCATATGATAAACTGATCATAGGTCTCGCTTTTTATGGGATGAAACAAACCAAAATAGGAAGTACATGGACTGCTGCTGGTTCTGTTTATTATCATGAAATTTATAATTCATTATTGAAAAACCCAAATTATACTGAATATTATGATAGGAATGCAGGTGTTCCGTATATGATTAAAAATGACGGTAGTGAATTTATATCATATGATAATCCAAAATCGATATTAGAAAAAAGCAATTATATTATTGATAACAATTTAGCTGGATTGATGTTTTGGGAATATGGCACAGATACATCCGGTGTTTTGCTTCAAGCGATGAGAACAGGACTTCAAAAATAAAAGAAATAAAGTCATATCGATGATATGGCTTTTTGATTTTTACAAGCTAATTTTATGTTATACTAAATCATATGAAGGAGATCGCCAATGATTAATATACAAGTTAGCCAACAATTTAATGAAATGAGCTTAAGAGAATATTTAAAAACATTTCATCTATCAAAATCAAAAATCTATAATTTTGAGCTTTACAAAAGCGCATTAATCAATAATAAGTATAAAGGACTTGATGAAAAGTTGAAAACTAATGACAAGGTCACCTTTGAATTTATGGGATTTCAAGCAAATCCTTTAATACCAGTAGAAGGGCAAATCAATGTCATTTATGAAGATGAAGATATTTTAGTTTTAAATAAACAAGCGTTTATACTTGTTCATACTGATGGCGTCACAAATGATACATTAACCAATAGAATTGCTTTCCATTATGAAACAAATTATCCTATTCTAGCTGTGCATCGATTAGATTTTGAGACAAGTGGTTTATTAGTATTTGCGAAACATCCGCTATCTCACGCCTATTTGTCTATACTATTTGAAGAAAGAGAAGTTGAAAAGACATATTTGGCCTATGTTCATGGCGTTGTTGAAAATAATGAAGGATGGATCAAAGAACCCATTGGAAAAGATAGACATCTTAATAGACAAAGAGTAACCAAAGATGGTCAAGATGCACAAACTTATTATCAAGTTATTAAAAGACTCAAAAATCATACGCTTCTACAAGTCAAAATTGTTGGGGGCAGAAAACATCAAATTAGAGTCCATCTCGCCTATTTAAATCATCCTGTAGTTGGTGATAGTTTATATGGAACCAAGAAAAAAGATGAACAAGCACTCAAACTTCATTTTAAACACATCAAATTCATACATCCAAGATCAAGAGAACTATTTGAATTAGATTCAAATCTAACTTTAGAACTATAATTACTAAATAAAAAAAGATCTTCTAAGATCTTTTTTTATTAGTGAAGAT
>CAYJDZ010000223.1:0-2149 GCA_964368955.1 uncultured Mariniplasma sp. | reverse complement strand
TTGATTCACTTGCTACAACACGGTAAAATGGTCTTTTATTAGAACCAAAACGTTGTAATCTTAATTTAACTGCCATGTATGTTCACTCTCTTTCTATTTTTATATACATTTCTATTATAATCATTTTTTATCATCTGTCAAGTCTTTTTCCTTAACAGTTAAAAATTTAATCCTTCATCATATGTTTGTGATGGACCAAAGTGCTTTAAACCTTTAACATTCTTCATTTGTTTAACAATCATTTCCTCATTTGCTTTATCTAGATAGATGACTACATAGTGTTGTTTTTCTGATATATAAGAAATATCCACCGGCAAGTTGTTTAATTTGTTAATGACGTGTTTCCCTTGATACATGGCAACATATGAAATTCTATTCGTGTACATGGCAACTGCCTCCTTTTTTGATCATTCCAAACTTATTAGGTGCTGGAACGTGATCTGAAATTGTTTTTGTGAGTTCGTTTAAAAACTCATTGAGTTTTGATTCAAACTCTAATTCAAGTGCATTAAAACGTTTGACTTCTTTTGTTTCATATAAAGTCTTTTTTGTTTCACTAAGAAGTTTAATCACTTCTTTGTAATCTGGATGATAGGTTCCCCCTTCGTCCATGACTTTTTGATATTTTATTTTAGCATCATTGAATGCATTGATTTCATTTTGATATAAGCCATCTAATTTTTGATTGAGTTCTTTAATTTCAAAAAATAGTGGGTCGCTTATGATTTCATCTAATACATCATAAGCTTTCATGATGATTTCAGTCATATAATTCTTCCTTCCTAATTTGTCGATATTGACCTATTTCTAGGTCTTTTAACTCTAGTTTACCAATCATAAGTCTCTTTAAGTATATCACTTCATAGCCTAAGATTAAAAACATGCGTTTGACTTGATGAAATTTCCCTTCATCAATGGTTATCGTTACTTGATTTTCAGCAGTTTTTAGATGAAGCGCTCTAGCCATAAAAGATCGATCTCTTCCATCAAGGATTTCTACACCTTCTAACAACTCTTTTTCATGATGAAAATTTTTATCTAATAAAGCTAGGTAAACTTTTTCTAAATGATGATTTGGATGAGTAATTTCATGCACGAAATTGCCATCAGTTGTTAAAATCAGTAACCCTTCTGTATCTAAATCGAGTCTACCCGCAATTTTAAATTCAAACCTATTAAAGGGGGCATTTATTAATTCTGTCACACATGGATAAAGCTCATCTTTATTAGCAGATAGGTATCCTTTAGGTTTATGGACCATTAAATGAATAGGATCTTCATAAAAAATAGATTCACCATCTATATAAACACTTACTTTATTTGGATCAAAGTGATATTCCGCTTTTAAAATACGCACATCACAAATGGTGAGCGTATGTTCTTTTAAAAATGATTTGCTTTCTGCTCTTGAGCAAAATTTCATTTGACTCAAAAATTTATCTAGACGCATATTTTCTCCAAATTATGATATAATAATCATGAGGTGTATGATATGATTTTAATGAAAAATATAATCCGTGAAGGACATAAAACATTAGAAACTGTAGCTAAAGATGTAAAGATACCATTATCTTTAGCCGATAAGAAACTCTTAAATGATCTCTTACAGTATGTGAAAAATTCACAAGATGTTCAAATGGTAGAAAAGTATGAACTTCGTCCGGCTGTTGGTATTGCGGCACCACAAGTAAACGTCTCAAAAAGAATGTTTGCTTGCCATGTACAAGATTTTGATGGCACGCTTTATTCTTATGCTTTAGTCAATCCAGTTTTAGTGAAAAAAAGTTTAGAACTCATTTACCTACCTGGTGGAGAAGGCTGTTTAAGTGTCGATAGAGAAACTGAAGGGATTACACCAAGATATCAGTCTGTGACATTTGAAGCCCTGAGTTATGATGAAGCATCCGATACTTTAATTCCTGTTAAGTTAGAACTAGAAGGTTATATTGGGATCGTCTTCCAACATGAATTTGACCATATTAATGGCATTATGTTTACGACTAAACTCTTTGATAGCATTCCAAATGCTAAACCAGCATTTGAAATTGAAGAACAAGAAGATCTTGATGACTTAGACGATTTAGAAGACTCTATTTCTTAAAGACAATATTTATAACTTTAATTTGATTATCTAAAATGTCATCATAGG
>CAYJDZ010000222.1:0-2163 GCA_964368955.1 uncultured Mariniplasma sp. | reverse complement strand
CATTTAAATGAAATCTTTTTTAATATAAGAGGGAGACACAAATGGGATCAGAAATTTTAGAAATATTTAGTCATTTAATACTGAGTCTTGCGGTTATTTTAGTTGTTGTTTTAATTGCAAGATCCGTTGTAGCTGAAACAAAGTATTCACCCATCTTAATCATTGTTGTATTTGGACTTACTCTAGGGATGGTGTTAGAAATGACAGGTCTAGCGACTCCTGGTTTAGATGAGTTTCCAGTCGTTGGATTATCTGGAAGTACAACTATAATTGCATTGATTGCTACTTTTTTTGTAGGTGGACAAAAACTAAGAAATACTTTTTGGAAAACTAAAACACCTAAGGAAGATGATGTTGAACTAAACAATGAAGAAGTTCTATTAGGGACTAAAGGCACTCAATTAATTTTTTTAGTCAGAGCATTCTTTATTTTAATTGGTATACAATCTTTATATAGAATGATTTATCAAACAGGAGATGGGCTTCAAAAAACATATCCTTTATTAGCTTTTTTTGGAATTGCTGTTGCTGTTATTTTAATTGATAGTAAAGCTAAAATAATTAATAAAAGACAATACTTAAAAAGAGGACTGATTGAGTTAGTTATCATTTTGGCGGTGTTATTACTAGGAAAAGCTATCTCTGATGTCATAAATCCTTTAATTGCTTTGCCACAAATATTTTTTGCAATGATTATCTCTAGTTCACTAGGGATGGCATTTAGTGATTGGAGACCAGGCCCTACGATGAGAGCATTGCTTTTTGGTGGGATACCCATTGTATTAGCAGGTGTCTTTATTACTGGTGGAACAAGACTTCTTGATGCATTCTCACTAGATGGGATGTTGCAAGTGATGGCTTATGGGTTCTTTGGACAACTCTTTTGGATGTTTGTTGGTATTGCATTGTTAGTTTTTGTTGGTAAATCAAATCATGTTGATATATTAGCTCCAGGTATGGCAGGAAGCCTATCTCACAGTGGGCTAACAGGTGCATGTACAGCCGGTGATATTGGTGAAGTTGCACAAGAGCGTGCACCTATTATGATTAATATTCCGTTTTTTGGACATTTGTTTGTTTTTACTATCTTGGCGATTAGTGTGACTAGAGGACAATTACTACTCATTCCTGGTATTTTAGTTGTTTTATTAGGAATTGGATTAACTTATTTTGCTCTTACAACTTTAAGAAAAGCAAAAGGTAGTGAAAAAGAAGAAATCAAAGGATTAGTCTTATTTTCAATAGGATGGCAACTTGTTGCTGTGTTTGGAGGGTTTTTATTACTAGATTTTGCAGGAATGGATTTAGAAAGTGCAGCAATGGCAAATAGTAGTGCAATATCACACTTTGGATTATTTGCAGCTGTTCAAGGTGGTATGTTTGAAAGTGTTAATGCTTCTTTTAGCTCAGTAGCACTCATTTCATTTATATTTGCAATGCCTTTTTTAATTCATCCATTAGTGTTTGGTATGTTTGGTAAAGCAATGAGTAATGATGGAAAAATGCCTAAAAAGGCTGTGGCAATTCTAGCCATATTAGGAATTATTGGAGTGCTTTTTTCATTAATCATATTATAATAATTTGATAATTAGGAGTATTGTTATGGCAAGAGCAAAAACAAAAATTGATTTAATGGTTAGTGCGCAAGAAAATTTTGAAAAAATGATATTATTAATCGATTCTTTACCTGAAGAAGTTCAATTAGCACCATTTTCATTTGTCGATCGAGATCAAAACATTAAAGATGTATTGGTTCACTTATATGAATGGCATCTACTACTCATAAATTGGATTGTCTCAAACCAAAGCGGTAAAATAACTCCTTTTTTACCATCACCTTATAATTGGAAAACCTATGGGCTTATGAATATAGATGTTATATGGAAAAAGCATGTCGACACATCTTATTTAGAGTCGAGAGAAATGCTAATTGATAGTCATCATAAAGTGATGAAAATCATAGATACTTTTTCTAATGATGAATTATTTTTAAAAGGATATTTCACATGGACTAAAACGACAACACTCGGAAGTTATTGTGTTTCAGCATCAGCAAGTCACTATGATTGGGCAATCAATAAGATAAATAAACATATTAAACAAAAGATTGAATAAAAGTATAGATTTAATCAAATTAGAAAAAAGGAATGGTTAGTATTAGAA
>CAYJDZ010000221.1:0-2181 GCA_964368955.1 uncultured Mariniplasma sp. | reverse complement strand
ATTATCTATCGTTTGGCTTTATTAACAACAGAAGAAAAAAGATATCTTTTATATAACTATGCTGAAATCTATAAAATGTTAGCTATCTTTGTATTTCAAAAGAAGAGAGAAAACTTTATGCGTCAAAACCAATTCTTACTTGGTTTTGTCAGCAACATCACATCAAACTATAACACCAATGAAGAATTGATGGAAGTTTCTAAGTTTTATAATTGGGATGTGAAGTTTCCTTTGTTTTTGATGCTGTTTTCAATAACTGGTAAACATAACATCCAGCAATCTGCTTATCTCATTCAAAGCTCAATCTTTGAACTACTGGGGATTCAGCAAAAGACCCTAAAATATATTATGATGGATGACTTAATCTTATTTATCGTCAACACAACTTATGATGCTAATAATTTAGAGCTTGTTGAAGAGCTCTATGATAATATCGAAAACAAAATCCCAGACACAAAAATAAAACTTGCCTATTCAAATCCAATAGGTCAAGCTTACGAAATCCCTAAAGTATTCGCTATTTTATCTAAAACCGTTACAAATGCAAATCGGAAAAATATAGATTTATCTATCTTTAATGAAAATCATGTCAGATTAATCGGTCTCTTAAAATCACTCAATTACGAAGAACTTAAATCGTTTTCTCTCTCCATTATTGGTAGACTCATCGATTATGAAACAAAGACAAACCTACCCCTAATTAATACGGTTTATAAATATATTCAATGCAGGTTTTCCATAACAAAAACTGCGGATGCTTTATTTATCCATCCAAATTCACTTAAATATAGATTATCCGTGATTGAAAAACTAGGATATCGTGTCAACAATGTAAAAAGCCACTTCTTTGATTTTTATCTAGCTTTATACGTTCAAATAAATTTGCTTGAAGACATTCATAACGAATAATGAATAGATAGGGTGCTTGCAATTTCGCAAGCACCCTCATTTTTTATTTTAAGATGAATTTATGATTTTCCATATATCCATAAATTGGTGTCACACCGATAATTGCATCTCTTGGGTTTTTCGCATCAACTACGATAAAGAAATCTGAATCTTCTATATGATAATCATAATGCATCAGTTTCATTCCGTTTTTACTAACCGCATCAAAAAGCGTATTAAAATCTTTAGTTGCCCCCATTTGTGCTCCGTGTGCCGCAATGAGTGCCGACTCTAATGGTTTAGCATTTCCAAAACAATTAAATGGATCTCTAACATTATCAGAGCCTATGGATATGTTAATTCCATGATCATAAACAATTTTCTTAATTGGAGCAATCCCTCTTCTAACCTTAATCTCATCACCTCTACCTTGTAAGTATAGATTTGTACTAGGCAGTGGCACAATATTTAAGTCAACTAATTTGGCATCTTTTAAGATTTTGTCAACAACATCAAGTTCATTAGAAGCCAGTGAACAACAATGAGCTGCAGTAACTCTGCCTTGATACTGATATTTTTTAGTTAACTCAATTAAATCAATAATTGTTAAAACTCTTGGGTCATCCGTTTCATCTATATGTGCATCAAGATCTACATCATATTTTTTAGCAAGAACCATTAATCTTTCTAAATGAAGTCTAGGATCTCTGTCAAATGCAGGAATCCCACCTAAGACATTTGCACCTTCTTTTAGAGCTTGTTCTAAATATATAAAGTTTTCTTCATTGTCTAGGAATCCATCTTGAGGAAAAGCGATGCTTTCAATCACCATTTTGTGTTTATATTCGTCTCTTAACTGATGAAGCATCTTTAAGCTTCTCAGTTTAATACCATCATCAATGTCAATATTTGTTCTTAAAAATCTTGTTCCATGATCATATGCCCAATCAATCACTTGTTTCATTCTTAAGTAGATATCTTCATCACTCATTGTTGGCTTATAAGTTGTCATGATTTTTATAGCTTCTTCTAAAGTCCCACTACTATTAATAACCTTTTCGCCAATAAGAGCTTTATCTAAATGCATGTGCGTGTCACTAAAACCCCTTAAAACCATTTTTCCTTCAAGATCAATAATATCTGTTTGTTGATACTTGCCTAAATCTTCGTTTAAAATTCTAACCTTATTTTTATTAACTAATAAATTGACTGTTTTATCTTCATGAACTAAAAATGCATTTTTTAATATAAACATTTCTCTCACCTCTTATTTTAATTATAACTTATTGTTTT
>CAYJDZ010000220.1:0-2196 GCA_964368955.1 uncultured Mariniplasma sp. | reverse complement strand
CTCTTATACATTCTTAGATAAGGAAGATAATAATGATTATCAACTCGCATCATTCTCGTTTGATGTCCAATTAGTTGCTACACAAGTAACAGCTGATTACAACTAATATTAAAAATAAGGAATAATAATTATGAAAATTAACAAAAAGTTTATTCTACCTGCAATTGCTTTATTTGCTTTTGCTGCAGTAGGCGTTGGCTCTACATATGCAATCTTCACTAGTAAAGCAAACACAAACATTGCTGTTACAGCAGGTAAGGTTAAAGTTGAGGCTACTGTTAGCGGTCTTAGAACTTATTCAGCAGAATATGACGAATATGGTGATGTATTAGACGAAAACGGTAATACATATTCATTGGTTGAAACCGCTGATGGCACATTTGCTAATGGTGGTACAGCTACTGTTGAAGAAGGTGCAATCAAATTATTAAATGTTACACCTGGCGATAAAGCAACCGCAAAGATTACAATCAAAAATAGTTCAAATGTCGGTATGAAATACCGCATCGGATTCGAAGCTGAAGGAAATTTACTTTTCTTCGCTAGCATTGAATTCAAAATTGGTGACAACCAAGCAAATGGTGTTAAGAAATATTCTACAGAGTGGAGTGATGTAGTTGCTCCTGGAAGTGACGATATCGAAACTCCGGTTGAAGTTTACTTACCATTATCAATAGGTAACTCTTATCAAGATCAAACTTGCTCAATCAAATACACTGTTGAAGCAGTTCAAGGAAACGCTTATGTTTCTAATGAACAAGCCGTTGAAGAAAAAATCTTAGTTGCTAATAAGGCAACAGCTCAAGATGTTTTCTTAGGTAAATATGGTTCACTTAACAACTCAACAGTTGTTATCACTGAAAGTTTAGATTCAAAGGTTATGATTAACCTTCCTTCAAAATATGAAGATTCTGGCACAGTTTGTCATGATGGTGCAATTACTGCTCCAGCATTAACACCAGCAGAATATGTTGAACTTCTCCAAGACGGCGCATGGCATGGAACACCAATGTATGAACGTGACATTGAAAACTTAACAATCACATCTGTCCCAGGTGTTACCGTTACATCATTTGGTATTACATCTGGTCACTCTTATGGCGCCAATGTTACAGACTATGTTCGTGATTTCACATCAACAGTTACACAAAGTGTATTCTACTCATTTACAACAATTAATGGTTTAACATTCAAAGACTTATCATTTGTAGGTTCTAGCGAATCAGAAATGCTTGCTCTTGATATTACAAGTGGCGCAAGACAAAACAAAGTTCAAAACGTTGTTGTTGATGGATGTAACTTTGTTGGTGGTGCATCTACGGCATCTGCAATCCACTGTATGAACAATGGTGGCGATGTAGATATCTATAAGGGAATAACAGTTAAGAATTCAACATTCAATATGGCACAATCAACAGCTGCTCATACATATGGATTCCTTGGTTTAGGTACTGGTGATCTTTACATCGATAACTGTTCATTTAAAGACACAACACGCACAATCCAAACACAAACTGGTGGAAACCAAAATGAATATGGTGTCTACTCAGTTACAAATTGTATATTCAACAATGTTAAAAGCTATCTTATTAAGGCTGCGGAAATTACAGAATTAACAAAGATTGTTGTTACAGGCAACACAGCAGTTAACGTAGTTTCAGGTAGTGGTGTTAGATTTGCTACATCAGGTGTTGAATATGCAACAACAGTTCCAACAGGCGTTGAAGTTGTTAAAGGAAATAACGACTTTGGAACAGTTGAAATTAACGAATTCTTAAAATAATTAACGAAAGGATAATAAAATATGAAAATCAATAAGAAAATCTTAGTTCCAGTACTTGCTTTAACAGCATTCGCTGCTGTCGGTGTTGGATCTACATACGCAATCTTCACTAGTGAAGCAAATACAAACATTGCTGTTACAGCAGGTAAAGTATCAGTTACAGCAACTGTCGAAAACGTAAAACTCTATTCAGGAGTATATAACGAAGATACAGCTGTTTATGATTCAGTCGAACAAACAACTAACTTCCTCAACGGTGGTACAGTCACAGTTGAAAACGGTGTCGTTACATTAGATAAAGTTACACCAATGGATAAAGTTGAATTTGATGTTAAGGTTAAAAATGCGTCAAATATTACTGCTAAATATAGAACTTTAATCACAAAATTAGAAGATACTGGTTTATTTGAAGG
>CAYJDZ010000219.1:0-2197 GCA_964368955.1 uncultured Mariniplasma sp. | reverse complement strand
CTTTTATTTAGAAAAAAAGTAGCCATTAAGACTACTTTTATTATATCTTATTTAAGCGCAATTTTAAAGACTTCATTCACATTTTCAACAGTAATGATTTCTAATGCCGCTTTAACTTCTGCTGGAATATCATCGATGTCTTTTGCATTTTCTTTTGGAATTAGAATCGTTTTAAGTCCACTTCTATGAGCCGCTATTGATTTTTCTTTTAAGCCACCTATAGGAAGGACATATCCACGAAGGGTAATCTCACCTGTCATCCCAACTTCTTTTCTCACATACTTTTGAGTTGCAGCTGAAACAATGGCAGTTGCCATCGCTATGCCTGCAGATGGTCCATCTTTAGGAACAGCACCTTCTGGAACGTGAACGTGAAAATCATTTTCTTCAAATAGTTTAGGATCTAAATTTAAATTAGCTGCATTTGATTTCACAAAAGATAGCGCTGTTTGTGCAGATTCTTTCATGACATCCCCTAATTTACCTGTAAGCACTAATTGCCCCTTACCTTTGTAGTAAGTAACCTCAACTGAAAGTGTATCACCGCCATATGCTGTATAAGCAAGTCCTGTAACAACCCCAATTTGTTCTTTTTCATCGGCTAAGTTATGCGTATATTTCTTCTTGCTAATATAATGATCTAGATTATCTAAAGATATATCAATCGTTGTGATTTTCTTTAATAGAATTTCTTTAATGCCTTTTCTAATTAATGCGCCAATATAGCGATTAACTTCACGGACACCAGCTTCTCTTGTGTAGTGTTGAATGATTGCATAAATCGCTTCATCAGTAATCTTGAAATCTTTTTCGGTAATCCCATGAGCCTTTAATTGTTTTTTAATTAAATGGCGTCTGACGATTTGGAATTTTTCTTGTTCAGTATAACTTGATAGTTCAACAATTTCCATTCTATCTCTTAAAGGTGCAGGAACGTTTTCTAGGTAGTTTGCTGTTGTGATGAATAAGACTTGTGAAAGATCATAAGCTTCTTCTAGATAGTGATCACTAAATTTGGCATTTTGTTCAGGATCTAGCACTTCTAGCATCGCTGATGCAGGATCACCTTTAAAATCACTACTCATCTTATCGATTTCATCGAGTAAGAAGACTGGATTCATTGTTTGAGCATCTTTCATGCCTTTAATAATACGACCAGGCATTGCACCAATATAGGTTCTTCTGTGACCTCTGATCTCTGATTCATCTCTGACACCACCTAAAGATTGTTTAACAAACTTACGGTTTAATGCTTCAGCGATAGAGACAGCTAGAGAGGTTTTACCAACTCCAGGAGGCCCTGCAAGACAAAGGATCGTTTGTGGATTACGCTTCGTCATAATTTTAACTGCTAGGTACTCAATGATACGTTCTTTAACATTTTCTAGTGCATAGTGGTTTTCATCGAGCTTTTCTTGAACTTTTTGTAAATCACTATTATCTTTACTTACCTTTTTCCAAGGCAAGTCTACTAATGTATCAAGATATGTTTTAATAATTGAAGATTCAGCCATTGCTGCTGGTGTATTTTGATATCTAGATAGTTCTGCTAATGCTTTTTCTTCAATATTTTTAGGCATTTTAGCTTTTAAGATTTTTGTACGAAGTTCATCAATTTCATCTTCTCTTTTAGCTTTATCGCCCAATTCATTTTGAATTGCGCGCATCTTTTCGCGAAGATAATATTCTTTTTGATTTTCATCAATTGATTTCTTTATTTCTTCGTTAATCTTTTGTTCAAGATTAACAATCATTTTTTGCTTATTAATATCTTCTAATAACATTCTTAAACGTTTGTTTAAATTTAATTCTTCTAAGTAACGATATTTATCTTGTTCACTTGATTTTAGGTTGTAAGCAATCATATCACATACTTTTTCAGAAGTTAAGCCTTGTTGAATTTTTTCCATGACTTGATTATTAGGTTGTAGGATTGTTTGGCCATGAAGGGCAATTTCTTCAACGACCATCTTAACTAAAGTCACTTCTTCATCTGCATTGCTCATTAAAGTTTCTTTTTCATCATATTCAACAACGTAATAAGGATCAGTTATAAAATAATCTTTAACCTCGATACGGCTTAAGATGTTTAATTTTACTTTATATGCATCATTTGGTAATTTAATTTTCATTTGAATCTTAGCTAAAACGCCATAAGGTTCAATATCTTCTGTAGTTGGTTCTTCTATCAAAGGAT
>CAYJDZ010000218.1:0-2200 GCA_964368955.1 uncultured Mariniplasma sp. | reverse complement strand
CTTATAAAACCTCCATTTTTATTTCATAGACACGGTTAATTGAACCGTCTTCATTTTGATACTCACTTAACATTTGAAACGCATAGTCTGCTAAAGACAAAGATGCCTCGAGTCTTTCTTCAAGTTCGAGGTTCTTTTCTTTTGTAATTAAATTGATTTGAATGGTTAAAATCCGCATATGGACTCTATCATCTGCATAAAGACTGCCTCTATTAGAAACTTCTTGATAAACGATATAGTTATCGCTTTGTTCTAGATTTTCTTTTTTGCCATAGCTTGCTTGCCCAGGTATGACATCATTTAGAACTTGATATAGTGGTTCATAGATTGCTTGCATATTATTCACCTTTTGTTATGATTTCTTTGATTGCTTCTAACATCTTTGGTGTAAACATATCGTAAGCTGGCCTTAAAAAAGGTCTGGGACCGATATATTTACCACTTCTATGTGTATAACCAAACTCAAGCAAGTGTGTAAGTCCACCTTTACCCTCTGAATAGATTGATACTGTTTTATTTATCCCTGTGCCGGATTCAACTTTTACAAATGTATCGGCAAAAGCATTCTTAGATCCACTTCTAGGTGCGTTAGTTTTAATGTAGTTTATAATTTCTTCAGCTGTATAAGTTAGTCTTTGTTCAAGCTTTGGTATGAGCTCTTCTACATAGTCTTCAACCATGTCGCTTAGTAATTCACCTAGATCATCAAGCGTAGCCATTAATATCACCCTGTTTGATTGAAGTTCTCACTAAGTAAAGCTCTATAAACTGACCAGCTGTGTAGGTTCTTTCAATTTTATATATAACATTGCCAATATCAACATACTTTGAATGATCATAAATAAAACTTTGAATTTTAACGGCCACATCAATTCTAATGTCTGAACGTTTACTCTCATAATACTCTCTTGAAGATACAGAAAAATTAATGCCTATCACTTCTTTTTTTGAAACATACTGATAGCTCATCACACCGATAGCATTTGGAATCATATCCAAAGTTAGTAGGCTCATTCTTATATTTGGTGCGTTTGGATACATTTTTATCTACTTCCTTTTGTTAAGGCCAGTTGTCCTACCAACATATCAAATGATTTAGGTAGTTCTTTTGCACTTCCATCGTTTTTAAAGCCATAAAATGTTTTCACATAAATAATAATGATTGTACTAACCATTGGATTTGATTCATCATTTATATAAGAAGGATCAATGCCACAGCTTTCCAAATAATGCTTCGAGCTATTTATATGTGTGATGAGTTCATCATCTGCATAGGTTTCTGCTAATGGAATCAACAGTGCTTTTTTTACAATATCTAGTATCGCCATATCATCAATCCTTTCTTAGTATAAATTTATCCTGCAGCTTGTGCTTTCTTCTTAATACGTAAGAAGCCGTTATATCCCACAACATTACCACCTGTAAAGACTGATGCTTTATAACTGATGATACCGTCTTTAAATTTATAGTCTGTAGACTTGCCAATTTCTACTGGCGAGAATACTGGCACTTCATAATTCTTCAAAGCACCGTATGCAACTGCATATTCACCAGCTGCTGTATTGGTATCTGAAATGGCTTTACAATGAGAATTGATAATGTATGGAATGCCGTCAATTGTCTTATTCACATAATCAATTGTATGGACTTTACGGCCTTCAGTTGTCTTAAGACCAGCGAACGCTCTTAAGTCATTTTTATTAAGGATTAAGACTGCACCGCCTTCGACTTCTTCATCTCCACCATATGCAAAGACAATATCATCAAGTGTTGAATCAGTGATTGCTTCAATCTCTAAAGCTGCTTTATCAGCAAGTGCAACTGCAGCTTCACTGAATATTCCAGTAAATGTATTAGTTGTTCCTGCACCACGTAAGATTTGTTCACTAATTTTCTTTTTAAGTGAAATGTTAATATTTCTTAAGACTTCTGCTTGATAAGGAATTGAAGGTAGTTTTTCTAACTCTTCAGTGATTTCTGTATAAGCGGTAATCTTTACTTTTGAAATGGTCAAGTACCCAAATGCAGGTTCAGTTTCACTATAAGCAGCACCTTCTGCAGTAATGCCTGCAATGCCATTTGATTTAACAAATGATTTCTTATAGGTCTCACCACCGTTTAAATTGATGACATTGACTCGATCAACTAAACTTGACACTTGAGCAAATGGTACTGGTGCAAGATTTGGTGATGTATGATC
>CAYJDZ010000217.1:0-2202 GCA_964368955.1 uncultured Mariniplasma sp. | reverse complement strand
TGTTATCTGATATTGTAAGGGAGTTGATCAATCGTGGTTAAATATTTGAAGTATTTACTTATCCTAATTCTTTTTGTTATGGGATTGATGGTCATCACTTATGCCAAAACACCAATTGATCAAAATGGGGAAGTAGACGTAGAAAGCAATTTTAATTATATCAATCAAATCTTTTTAGAATCTTCTAGATATACCCAAAAAGACCAAATTGAGCAAGCAAAACTTGATCATTACCACGATCATTTTAAACTTGGATTTGATTCAGCTGATTTATTAGCTCTAGGATTTGAGACAATGTTTGATACACCTAATCTAACAGTCTATTTTGAAAAAGACTCGTTTTCGATGATGGTTTATAACAAGCATACAAACTACTTATGGTCATCAAGACCTGAGTTTCAAGGTATCAGTGGTGTTAGAGAAGATAATACAGCCAATAGAAACTTAATGAACTCAGGGTTATGGGTTGATTATGTTAGAAGTCAAAATGTATCAAAAGCAACGATTACAACATCTTCTTTATACACATTAGCAGAGGCAAAATATGCTACCGATGGCTCAATTAGAGATGGACAATTAGATCCTTTAAGTCCTTATCTATTAGAAACAGGAAGTTATTCAACAAGAAAAGTATCAACTAGAGTAACAAATAAGAGTACAAGTAGTTTCACAGTAAATGTCGATTTAAAAGCAATTGATACATCATTTGAAGTGGTTATCTCTATTGAAGACGATAGTGTATCAGTTTATATTCCAGTTGAAAAAATTGAAGAGTATGGTGAAATATATCGTTTATTATCAATAAGTGTTTTTCCATATCTTGGCGCAACAAGAGAAGGAAACTTTCCAGGATATATCATGATACCTGATGGGATTGGTGCTTTAGTAAGAACTGATAAAGCACATAATACATCATTTCAAGCTGGATATTATGGAGCGGATATGGGCTATCAAACAAGTACAATTCCACAACTCAGTGTACCAATTTATGGATTTGCACATGCTCATAATGAAAATGCGTATCTTGCAGAAATTGAACAAGGTGCTGAAGTTACAACACTTTATAGCCAATTTTGGGGTATTAACACGAAGTATCACAGAATTCAAACTAAATATAATTTACGACAAATTTTTAGATATATTATCAACAAGGCTGGAGATGGAAATGACGCGATTGGAGAAGAACTTACAAGTAGTAATTTCAAAATCAAATATCATTTCTTATCAAATCTTGATGCAAGCTATGTAGGTATGGCAAAAACATATCAAGAAAGTTTAATTGAAAAAGGTATCTTAGATAAACGAGAAAAGGCTTTAAATGACCAAATACCTATCCAGTTGAGTTATATCATGAGTGATTTGGAAAAGGCATTTTTAGGCACAAGCAAAGTCCATATGACTACAGTAGATGACGTTTATAAGAGTTATCAATCCTTTAAGAGTTCTGGTATTAAAAATCAACAGATAACATTATTTGGTTGGAGTAAGGAAGGTTATTTATATCAATCTCCTTATAAACCAAAAATTTCAAATAAGGGTGATTATAAAGAATTAATTGAAAACATTAAAAATGATCAAAATAGTATTTATCTAGATAACGATTACGTTAGAGCATCAGAGTTAACAAATAGGGTATCCTATACGAAAGATGTAGCAAAAACATTATCAAGACTTAAGATGCAAAGAAATTATCGTAGTTTAAATGCACAAGTTACTGAAGTGTATTTCTTATATCCTGAAGAAAGTTATGGGTTTGCGAAAAAAGATTTAAAGTTTTATGAAGATATGGGTGTATCAGGTTTACATCTTAATACCATGGGTTCAACTTTATATAGTTATTATGATAAAAACTTATATGAGAGAAATGATAGCTTAACTTATTATCATGATATGCTAAGTCTTTATGATGGGGTTTTATTAAATAGACCCAATGATTACTTTTATCAATATATTTCAGGATATATGGATATGCCGATTACCAATGCGCAATATGCCTATTATACTGATTTAGTACCTATCATTCCTTTGATTTTAAAGGGTTATATTTCTTATTACACACCTTACTTGAATTTTAATGCAACGGGTCAAGAAAGATTGTTGTCGATGGTTGATTTTGGAATTAATCCTAGTTACTTGCTTACCGAAGAAGAAACTTATAAGATGAGATATACCAATGCTTCAGAGTTTTTCACAACAACAAGA